>CAZDXX010000064.1:0-8010 GCA_964509595.1 uncultured Oscillospiraceae bacterium | reverse complement strand
AATTGTGGTATGCAGCCGGTTTTCATGTGAAAACGGATATTAAATTGCAGCCATTCGTAATTTACCAGCCAAAGGGCCAGCCATAGCCAAACCCATAGCCGCCATTGGAGGAAGGCTGCTGATTCTGCTGCTGGCTTTGAGTATACTTCTCGTTCAGGGCATTCATTGCCTCCGTTCTGGCCTGATTGCTCTCGTCCAGAGTCAACTGAAGCTCCAGCGTATCCCCATCACGATAAACCGTGAAGGTCACAGTATCACCAGCCCGGTGACTTGCAACCGCAGCCTGCAATTGCGCAGTGCCGGAAACCGTAGTTTCACCTACGGCAGTAATAATATCCCCTACCTGAAGACCTCCCTGTTCTGCACAGGAGCCTTCCAGAATGGCCAGCACCTCGGAGCCGGCAGGAATACCGTAACGCTGAGCAGCCGAATCAACATCGTCCAACAGAATGCCGACATTGGGCTTTCCGGTCACATAGCCATGCTCGATCAGATCCTGAATGATGTCAAAAACGTCGTTCATGGGTATTGCAAAACCGATTCCTTCGATGGTTGCTTCCGAGGAGGAACCGTTGTTGGAATACTTGGCACTGGTAATACCGATGACCTCACCATACAGATTAAACAACGGACCGCCGGAGTTACCGGAGTTGATGGTACAGTCGGTCTGGAGCATATTGATGCGAGTGCCATCCGAAAGGGTGATCATGCGATCCTTTGCAGAAACAATACCGCTGGACTGGCTGAAGGTCAATTCTCCCAGAGGGTTTCCGATCGCGGTCACAGTCTGACCAACATGCAGCGCATCAGAGTCACCGATGATAACAGGAGTCAGTCCGTTGGCCTCAATTTTCAGCACAGCTACGTCGTTGTTCTCCTCGCCTCCGACCAGGGCGGCATCATACACGGCACCATCATAGAATGTAACCTTAATGCTGCTGGCACCATCAATTACATGGTAGTTTGTCACAATGTAACCATCGGAAGAAATCACAAAGCCGGAACCGGCTGCAGCAGAACTGACCTGCTGGCCAAACCAGTTAGTAGTCACGATCTCAGTGCTGATGCCCACAGTGGAATTGACCCAGGATGCGTAAACTTCTTCCAGCGAAAGCTCCTTACCGGTGTTAGTCTGGGATACGCTTACCACGGTCGGTTCACGGTCGCTCTCATAAATCGTGGTAATGTTGCTGTCGTTCTCAGCTTTTCCCTGATTGCCGGCATTCGCAGTTCGGTAGTTATAATAGAGGTACGAACCGGCAATGCCACTGGCTCCGCCCAGAATCGCACACACCAGACAAAGGGCGATGGCTTTGGGCCAAAAGCGTTTTTTCTTTTCTTTTTTCTGCGGTTGCTGCGGAATTGCAGACCCCATATCTTCTACCCGAAATTCATTGGTGGGGATGGGTTCTTGTGCATGATTGGTATTTTCGGAAGAATCGTGTTCTTCCGGACGATGATAATCATAATACATAATCGTGTTTCCTTTCCATTTGCAGATTTCCTTCGCTGATACTACAATAACCCGCAAATATGGCGAAAGTGTGAAGGTATTTCAAATGATTTTTTAACAATCAAAATAAATATCATGAAATGTGCCTGTCAGCCGTCAATAATGCCCGTATATCTTCCACCGCCAGTTTCAAATCTTGTCGGGTTCCGGAAAACACATCCATTTTGAGAATATTGATTACAATGAGCACCACCGCAGGCCCGAATACCATTCCCAAAACACCAGCCAGCTTCATGCCCACATATATACTGATCAACGACAAAATCGGCGATAAGCCTGTTTGGTCTCCGACCACCTTAGGCTCGGCGACCCGACGGAACAGGCAGATAACACCCCAAATAATCATCAATTCCAGTGCTTTGCGGTAGTCTCCGATTACTATGCTGATCACCGCCCACGGCACCATAACAGTACCTGAACCGATAATCGGAATAAAATCCATAACCGCAAACAGGAATGCCAGCAACAGCGCGTACCCCTGACCAATGATAGAAAACCCGATCAACAGAATAAAGAATACTGCCAAAGACAAGATCAACTGTGCCTTTACATATCCGCCGAACGCTCCCACTGCCACTCTGCGAACCCGGCTCAGAAAACGGTGCACGCTGGGGCTCATGCGTTCCGTCGCCCAAAAACGAATACTGGGATAATCTGCCGTAATAAAGTAGCTTGCCATTACAAATACAATTGCTGCAATAATCCACGTTGGAACGCTCATAGCAAAATTGCCTGCACTCTTTCCCATTGACGTCAGCAAAGTCGGAACCACATCCTGCAGCCACACCATAAGACGTTGGTACAGCCCATCAATCCACCCTGCCACGTCATCAGGCAGCAGAGCAAAAAAGCGGTCAAAATGTCCACCAAGTGCATCCAGTCCCGATGTAATGGCTCCTCTAACCGTATCCCAGTTGGTCACCAGAGAGTAGATTTCCGAGCCAATTCCATAAATAAACCAGAATAAAATGCCGCCGACTATTCCGAACATCAATAAAATAAGCAGCAGCGAGATCAATCTACGCGACACCTTCAATTTTCGGTGGACCCACCGCACGATGGGGTTTAGCAGCCACGCCATAATCAGCGCAAGTACAAAAGGCATGAATAGTGAAAGCAGTGGCGGAACTGCCAAAAAAAGCAGCAACAAAACCGCAGCTGTCAACAACAGTCGAATGCCAATACGCATCCAAAGTAGACCACGCTCTTTCCCGGATAACTCTCGCTGATCCATGCCATCCCTCTCCTGCACAAAGTTTTTTGGCTTACATCCCCGCATCGGTACTATACCACATCTGAGTTGCCGAAATACTACTTAATTGTAAACTTTCCCGAAAAATTATCCAGCATAATCGGCTTAATCCCGTCTGTTTTCCTCTGCCGCGTACTTCTGTCGAAAGAATTCCGTCACCCGGCTCAAGGCACGGATAAACACCTGGCTTTCCTCTTTGTTCAGAGCACAAAGCACATCTGCCACCATTTCCTTGTGAAACTCGGTGTGCAATTCATTTGCCAGTCGCCCTTTCTCCGTGGGATAGATCCGAACCGCCCTGCGATCCTCACAGTCACGACGTCGTTCCAGATATCCTTTTTTCTCCAACGCATTGACCGCAGTAGTCAGCGTTCCCGCTGTAACACGCTGCGCGGCAGCGATGGCTGTGGCACGGTTATCCTGCCCCTGATCCACCGCCTGGCATACCTCTTCAATCAGATGAAATTCCCGCACAGAAAGATCCGGTCTCTGAACTTCCAGCGCTCGCTCTTCCGTTTTCAAAATTTCATTAAACACTTCAACCAAAAAACGGTTTATTGCCTCTCCTTGCGCGTTCAAAATCATCCCTCCATTTTAAAACTACGGTCATTATACCGTCCTTATTTTTGTTGTCAAGCTAGACATATTGCCTGTCCTTGCCGCATACATTTTCCTGAACCACTACAGACAAGGACGGGATACTATGAAACACTCTCTTTCCTGGAAGCGTGCCCTGCGGCGAATTGCCGCACTGTTTTTCACTACTGTGGCGCTTTGGCTGCTGAATCTGACCTGTGATTTCGGTGCAGCCTGCGTCCGTCTGGGCGAAAGTTCAGCCTTTGTATCATCTGCTTTGCGTACCGAACTCGGTACGCAGCCCTTGGATGACACCCCTTTGTCACAGATGAACAGCTGGCAGCGGCTGGCTGTCAGTCAATCTGTATTTCTGCGAACCGCAGGAAAAATCTCTACCCTTCCGCAAGACACATCGTCCGTTTCTGATGCCGTGTCCCTGAATAACACGTCTCCCACCAGCGAAGACTCCTCTGAAACACCTCTGCCCGAAATCTCAACCGTACCGGAAGATATCCAGGAACGCACGCTGCTCCCTGCAGACACGGAAGGTTATTTATCCGCGCAAGGTGTTTATCTGTTCAATTACACCAATCAGGCTATGGATGTGCAAACACTTTCCTCGGCCCAGGTCAATGTGGATCTATCCGAAGAAGGGCCCCAAGTTCTGATCATGCACACGCATGGCAGCGAAGCCTACACCATGGATGGCGAAGATATTTACGAAGAAAGTGACTCTTCCCGCACTACCAACGAGAACTATAACGTTGTCCGAATCGGCGAAGAAATGAAGCGCATCTTTGAAGAAAAGGGGCTGACCGTTATTCACGACTGCACCCTATACGACTATCCCCAGTACAGCGGTGCCTATGGCCGCTCCTGCACGGGTGTCGAAGCGTGGCTGAAACAGTATCCATCCATTCAAATCGTATTGGATATCCATCGAGATGCCCTAATTGGTGATGACGGCACGGTGTACAAAGCCGTGACCGAAGTGGACGGCACAAAAACCGCTCAGGTGCTGATGATCGTCGGCACCGACGAAAGCGCAGCGCATCCATATTGGACCGACAATCTGGCTCTGGCTATTCAGATCCAACAGGAGCTGGATACGCGTTGGCCCACTCTGGCTCGCCCTATCACGCTGCGCTCCTCCCGGTTTAATCAGCAACTGACCCATGGATCCCTGTTGATTGAAGTCGGCTCTCACGGAAACACACTGCAAGAGGCACTGCAGGGCGCGCGCTTATTTGCCGATGCCGCAGGCGATGTTTTAGTCAAATTGATCCAGGAACGGTAAAAACGCGGGCGGCTAAATAAGCCGCCCGCATCCGCATTACACAAATACCATCTGAACCAAAACCATATATAAAATGGTTCCGGTGAAAATAGACAGCAGATTATTGCGTTTCCAAATATGGAGCACCACAACTACGATACCGGAAATCAACTGCGGCGCCCATCCCACAAAGAACGAGACAACGGACGCCCACAGAGTGGACATATTCTCAATCAGTTCCGGCGACACACTCACTGCAGGACTACGCAGGCAGTAAATGATCAGCATTGCGATTACGGCAGGGGGAAGCACTCGTCCCAGATAGAGGACAAGCTTGGGAGGCGACTCGCCCCGATCAAACAGCAAGAAAGGCAGAAAACGAGTCATAAATGTTACGATAGCCATCACCGCAATCGACGCAATGGCCTGCCCGGTTGTCAACATTTCGGTTTCGCCTCCTTCTGTTTTTCTTCCGACTTCTGCACGGTGTCCTCTTCCAGGCGCGAGCGCAAAAGCATCAGCACCACCACAATAATAGCCAAGGCGGGCAGAAGCATGGTATCTGCACCAACCAGTTTCAGGCAAACGAGCGTTGCGACTGCACCCAGAATAGCCGGAATATGATTGCGGTAACTCTTCCATTGATCTACGGCAATGACCAGGAACAACGCCGTCATAGCAAATTCTACGCCTGTGGTATCAAATTTCAACAGAGCGCCTGCCACCGAACCAATCACGGATCCCAGTATCCAATAACAGTGATCCAAAACTGCTACACTGAAATAAAAATCCCGAGGGCTGACTCCCGGAGGCGGATTTGCTCCGGCAAGAAGGGCATAGGTCTCATCGGTCAGGGAGAAAATCATATACCATTTTCGCTTCCCCATGCCGCGGAATTTCTCCAGCATGGACAAACCATAAACCAGATGCCGGAAGTTGATCAGGAAGGTCAGCAACGCCACCTGACTAAGCACGGCACCAGTCGCAAGCAGCTCCACGCCCAGGTATTGACCGGATCCGGCATAAATGGTCAGGGACATAAAAAACGCCCAGATGACATTGTATCCGATTGCTTCCAACATCAGACCAAACGCAATACCAATAGCCAGATATCCCATGAGCACCGGAAGTGTAATCGGAAAGGCCGCAGCCAACGATTTTCGGTTCACGCTAATCACACCTTTGTGAATCATTTCAAGTTTACATTATACCTATTATTTTTCAAAATGCAAGATGCTTCACCGCTTTAAATCAACAAATTCCTTTCCTTTATTTTCAATCCGTTTATTGATTTTTGAACCCAGCGCGGTATAATGGTAACGAATTCTGAAAGATTGCTGAAGGTGGCCTCTCCATGAAAAAACTTCTTTTTATTTTTAATCCTCATGCCGGCATGGGTGCCATTCGCGGCCATCTTCCGGGTGTACTGGATGCATTTACCAAGGCCGGATACCTGACTACAGCTTACCCCACCCAGGGCAAAGCCGATGCTACACGGGCCGCTGCAGAACTGGGTCCCCAATTTGACCGTGTCGTCTGCTGCGGCGGAGACGGCACTCTCAGCGAAACCATCGCCGGCTTGCTGACGTTGGATTCAGCCCCCGTATTGGGATATCTGCCAGCCGGAACAACCAATGATTTTGCCCGTAATCTGCATCTCCCAAAGAATTTAGAAGATGCGGCACACACCGCAGTCACCGGCCCGGTTCACAAGTGTGATGTAGGGGCATTTAATCACAAAACATTTATCTACGTGGCTGCATTCGGCATGTTTACAGATGTTTCTTACGACACCCCACAGGAATTCAAGAACACCTTTGGGCATTTGGCTTACTTGCTGAACGGTGTGACCCGGCTGGGTTCCATCAAAAGTTATCCTCTGACAATTACTCACGATGAAGGTTCCCTGGAAGGAGAATTTATTTACGGCATGGTGAGCAACACTGTGTCCGTAGGGGGGTTCAAAGGACTTCCCAGTTCTATGGTCAGCCTTGACGACGGACTGTTCGAAATCCTTCTGGTTCGCAAACCCAAAAGTTGGGCTGAACTGCAGAGCATTATTACTACCCTTCTGCAGCAAAAAACCGTGGAAGGCGGTGCCATTATCGCACTTCACACTTCTCATTTACAGGTTACCAGTCAGGAACCACTCCCCTGGACCCTGGACGGTGAATACGGCGGCGATCCCTTAGTCGCTGAAATTGAAAATGATTTCCAGGCTATCAACTTGGTCTGGGGCAAATGAGAAAATGCCCGGCTTAGCCGGGCATTTTCTTCGTATTATGCAGCAAGCTCTTCCAACGCTTCACGCTCGGTGTCTGCCGAAAAAAGGAAGCGTCCGGAGTGGTCAAACACCTCCACATGGCCTCTGACAAAACGAATTTCAAACTCCATGAACAAAAACCTCCTATACTTGATATCCCTTCTTGGTCCTGATATCAGTATAGGAGGTTTATTGTTCTATAAAACGGACTTTACTCTTCTGCGAAAATCTGCTGAAACTCTTCCGCCGACATGGTTTCATGCTCCAGCAGGAATTCAGCCACCTTGATCAACTGCTCCTTCTGCTCAGAGAGAATCTCCTCGCAGCGGTGATAAGCGCCGTCGATAATGGCACGAATCTCTTCGTCGATCTGACCGGCAACTTCCTCAGAATAAGTGCGAGTCTGTGCCATGCTGCGGCCGATAAACACCTCATTGCTGTTGTTATCAAACACCACCGTACCCAGCTTCTCACTCATACCGTATTTGGTGACCATTGCACGAGCAATGGCAGTGGCACGTTCCAAGTCATTAGACGCACCGGTGGAGATGTCCCCCAGCATCAGTTGTTCTGCCACACGACCACCCAGGCAGACCGCTACCTGCTCGGTCAATTCCTTCTTAGACTGATAGCTCTTGTCCTCTTGCGGCAGGGAGATAGTCATGCCGCCTGCGCCGCCGCGAGGAATAATGGTGATCTGGTGAACGGGATCGGGCGTTTCCAATGCATTGATCACAATGGCGTGACCCGCTTCATGATAAGCAGTCAGCTTGCGGGCATGCTCAGTCACAACGCGGCTTTTCTTTTCAGGCCCGGCGATCACCTTCAAAACAGCCTCGTGAAGGTCATCATTGGTAATAAACATGCACTTGTTGCGGGCCGCCAGCAGCGCCGCCTCATTCATCAGGTTTTCCAGATCTGCACCGGTAAAACCAACGGTTGCCTTAGCAATCTCGGCCAAGGAGACATCTTCGGCCAAAGGTTTATTGCGGGCATGGATACGCAAAATAGCCTCACGGCCCTTGATATCAGGTTGACCCACATACACCTGGCGGTCTAAACGACCGGGTCGCAGCAAGGCGGGATCCAGAATATCCACACGGTTGGTAGCTGCCATAACCACAACGCCT
>CAZDXX010000063.1:0-8020 GCA_964509595.1 uncultured Oscillospiraceae bacterium | reverse complement strand
GTCCTTTGTTGTATGCGACGAGGCAGTGTCTGCTCTCGATGTTTCCATTCAGGCTCAGATTATTAATCTTCTTTGCGACCTGAAGGATGAATTCGGACTGACATACCTGTTTATCTCTCACGATCTCAGCGTAATTCGTTTTATCTGCGATGATGTTGCGGTGATGTATCTGGGGCAGGTCGTTGAGAGAGCACCCAAGGATGAACTGTTTGACCACCCTGTGCATCCATACACCCAAGCGCTTCTTGAAGCGGCTCCTGTATTCGATGCAGATGAAAATCGCGAACGTATTCTCTTGGAGGGCGATATTCCTTCACCTTCTGATCCGCCCAAGGGCTGCCGTTTCCATACGCGCTGTCCCTATGCAACAGAACGGTGCTCGATGGAGCAACCGGAAGAACGTGAAATCGCTCCCGGACACTTCGTCAGCTGTTTTGAGGCAAAAATCTGAAAGGAAGTGTCATAGATGAATAAGTTGGAAGAACGCCTTCAACCCATATTTCAGGCATCTTTTCCGCCTACAGTATCCTCTGCATCGTATGCAGCGATGATCGATGGCGAGATCGTAGCAAAAGCTTCCTTCGGCAGAAATGAAAAGCATGCCGGAACTTATAATATTGGCTCTATCACGAAAGTGTATACAACAGTTGCGATCATGCAGTTGGTGGAGCGCGGGCTTGTGGAGCTGGATAAGCCTGTTTGCGAGTATCTGCCCAGATTTAAGATGGCAGACGAACGATACAAAAAAATCACACTGCGGCATTGTCTGAATCATACCAGCGGAATGCCCGGCACCCAGTTCCGTATGCTTGCTGCCGCTACTCCCCGCAGACACTACTATGAAGATGTTTACCGCTATATGGAGCACGCGGTGCTTCACAGTGAGCCTGGCCTCTTCTCTGTTTATTGCAACGACGGCTTTACGCTGGCTGAAATGGTCGTCGCAGAAGTGACGGGGATGGAGTACAGCGCCTATTGCCGAGACTACATTACAGAGCCTATCGGAGCCCATTCCAGTCGCCTTCCCACCCAGGAGAACCGGGACTATCCTCATACCAATATGATGGACTATCCGGAGGAGGACCTGGGAGCCGAGGGCGCAGGCGGCCTCATGACGACGATGGAGGATCTGTGCAAATTCGGACAGGTATTCCTAACTGATTCTGCAATCCTCGGTGAGGAAAGCAAGGCGGAAATGAACCGTCCCCAGGGCACGACTATTATCGACAGCGATGTGATCAGCACCATCTACGGGCTTGGCTGGGACAGCGTTGACCACAACATCGGCGAATACGATCTTGGCGACCGCGTTCTGATGAAGGGCGGCGGTACGATCCATTTCTCGTCCAGACTTCTGGTGATTCCCAAGTACAACGCTGTACTGGCAATTTCTGCGACGGTAGATTGCGGTGTTCCTGTAGAGGAAGTGGCACTTAAGCTGTTCGCCTATACCATGCTGGAGCGAGGCACTAATATCTGGACGAACTATGAACCTATTCCTTCTGAACTGAAGGAGAAATATGAAGGCCTTTATGTCAGTGCCGGAACCATTCTTGACGTAAAAGCAGAAGGGCCCTTTGTCAACATTATGATGTCTCCTTGTGAAGGCCCTGCGATCCCTGTGTACATGAATCTGGGGTGGAAAGATGGCTGCTTGGCGTGGAAACCAGGATACACCATGTATTTTGCTGAAAATGCCGGTAAACGTTATCTGATGGCTTCTGCCTACGGCAAGGGTGCCCCGTCTGCCATTAAAGCAGAGGATGTTCATTTCGAGGCTCTGCCTGAAACATGGACTAAAGTTTTTGGAAAGCGTTATATCGTAGCCGATATTCTTTGGGACGACCTCGTTGCGATTCCGGCTTATAACGGCATCCATTTTATTGCCAATGAGCGGTTCCCCAATGCGGTAATTGCATGTGTTTCCGGAGGCAGTATCCCTAAGCCCGGATCGGGAAAGGAATACTTGATGACGCCCTACGTCAATGGTACTGCAACGGAGAACATCCTCTGCGGTACACTTCAGCTTCCCAACCACGCGGGCAGAGATCAGCAAACAATTTGGTTCTACGAGAAGGACGGAGTTTCCTATATCGAGTGCTCCGGATACACTTATGTGGATGCGGATACTTTGGAGGCATATACCGGACAGGACTTTGCTGAAAGAGAGGTTGTGGACGGGCTAAACCAGATTTATGCCATCAAGGGCAAACTGGAAAAGCTTCCTGACGTACCTGAAGGTCGCCGTATTGTCATTTTCAATGATGGCTTGTCTGTCATTTACGACAGTATGATCAGCAAAAACTACACACCCGTGGAGTCTGGCTTTATCTCTTTGGTATAAGAATAACCGGCGCCGTCCTTCCGGACGGCGCCTTTCTGTTTGGAGGCTTATATGGATATTAATGAGAGTCTGAGATATTTGAATATTGGACTTCCGGAAGATATTCTTCGCAAAAAAATGCATGGAGATTTTGAGGGCGCTATTCGAATGATAGACAAACGTCTGCTGCGTGAGCTGCCCGAGGGACTGCGGCAGTGTATGATCGCTGAGCGACATATTATGATGCGCACTGTTGTAGAATACCCCTATTCCTTCGAGGCTGCACTGGGCAAGATCCAGTCTCTGCTGCCTGATTTTACGGCTGAAGATTTGCAGCAAAGACTGGATGACGGTCATATTCGCTGGATTTACGTCAACGGTGAGTTGCGTATCATCGAGTCGTTTATTGAGTCACTGATGGGCCGTGACTCTGCATTCGATATTCTCCTTCAAAATAGTGATGGAAGCAACAGCGGCAGAAACACACTGATACAGTTCCAGAAAGCAATGCAGGAAACGGGAGAAGCTTCTGTGCGCATAAGGCTGAGTGCAAGTATCAGGTTAAAGGACGAGTTCTTCGAAAAAGGTATGTTTGTGCGTGTACACCTTCCCCTTCCCGCCGCCTGCCCACAGCAGAGCAATATCGTGATCGAAAAACTGTATCCGGAAACAGCGTTGATAGCGCCGGAGGATGCTCCCCAGCGCACAGTCTGCTGGGAAAAAACCATGGAGGAAAACCATGAGTTTTATGTCAAATACTCCTTTACCCACCGGGCAGTATATCACAACACGGCTGATATGACCGCTCTGCCACAGACACATACTTTTGATGTCTGTGAGGAGCAACCCCATATCGTTTTTACACCGTATATTCGATATCTGGCGGAAACACTCTCTACAGGTACAGATGACCCCATGGAAAAAGCCAGACGGTTTTACGATTTTATTACGCTGAATATGCGCTATGCTTATGAACCGCCATACATTCTGCTGGAAAGCATCGCGGATCACTGCGCGCATACAGGTTTGGCTGACTGCGGGGTTTTCGCACTGCTGTTCATAACCCTTTGCCGCTGCGCAGGCATTCCTGCCAAATGGCAGAGCGGACTTGTGGCGGGCGGACAAAGCTGCGGCCCTCACGATTGGGCCCAGTTTTATGTTGAACCCTATGGATGGCTGTATGCGGATTGCTCCTTCGGCACAACTGCTCACTGGACTGATAACGAAGAACGGAGAAAGTTCTATTTCGGCAATCTGGATCCCTGCCGCATGGTGGCAAACAGCGAATTCCAACGTGGTTTTACAGTTCCGAAGAAACATTGGCGTGACGATCCATATGATAATCAGGTCGGCGAGATTGAAAGTCAGGAGCAAGGCTTTACCAAACGAGAATTTGAGCAGAGTCAGACTGTTATTTCTATGGAAACGCTATGAGTACAGGAGGCAAGATATGAAAATTACAAATATTGAAATCAAAACAATGGTACTGCCGTTTCCGGCTCCAATAAAGATCGCCCTGGCGGTAATTGAGGGAGCAACCGGTGTGTTTGTAAGGATAACAACGGATGATGGGATTTTTGGTCTCGGGGAAGCATCTCCTTTCGGTCCCGTCACTGGCGAAACACCGGAATCTGTTGTTGCGGCGCTGGAGCTGTTCCGACCTTCCCTGATCGGTATGGAGGCCACAGATCTTGAGGGCATTCATGCCGTTATGAACCGCCTGCTGGCCTATAACGGAAGTGCAAAGTGTGCTATTGATATTGCCCTTCACGATATTATCGGCAAAGCCATGGGACTGCCTCTCTACAAAGTGTTGGGAGGCTCTTCTCCGGTCATTGAAAATGACATAACGATACATATTGATACACCGGAAAAAATGGCAGAGCTGGCAAAAAAGTATGTAGCGCAGGGATATAGGATTTTGAAGATTAAAACAGGAGTAGACCCTGTTGACGATGTGGAGGCGCTCCAGCGGATAAGAGAGGCCGTTGGTGCTGAAATTCGCCTTCGCGTCGATGCCAATCAGGGCTATGATTATTGTACAGCCGTGCGTGTGCTTCAAGAATTTGTTGCTCTTGGTGTTGAAGCCGTTGAGCAGCCGCTTCCGTATTGGGATATTGACGGTATGGCCCGTCTGCGCAAGCAAGTTCGGGGGATTCAAATCATGGCGGATGAAAGTGTCCATGATGCTCGGGATGCCATGAGAGTTGTACAGGCAGACGCTGCAGATGTGATCAATATCAAGCTGATGAAGTGCGGCGGACTATATCCTGCCTCCAAAATCAATGCCGTTGCAGAAGCCGGCGGTGTGACTTGTATGCTTGGCTGTATGGCAGATACCAAGATCGCCATCGCAGCGGCTATGAGTCTTGTGGCGGCAAAGAAGAATATTGTAGACGCAGACTTGGATGGCTTCCTGAGCAAAAAGGATCCTGAGATGGGTATGAAGGGTGGATTTACCTATGAAGGCAGCACCTTTATCCTCACAGACAAGCCGGGTCTGGGTATCGACTTCGATTTCGACAGTATTTGACGGAGGCGTGTGGAAATGAAAAAAGTATTCATTAGCGCGGACATAGAAGGAATATCCTTTTGCGTTACAAGCGAGTCTACCAAGCCGGGAGGGCATGAGTATGAACGCTGTCGGAGGGAGATGACAAATGAGGTTCTGGCTGCGGCAGAGGGTGCCAGGGAAGCCGGTGCGGATCTTGTCGTTATAAAAGACGCCCACGGCTGTGCTCTGAATATCTATCCGGAGGAGATGCCGGAGTATGTTCAGCTTATTCGAGGATGGCTGTTTGAACCTAAAGCGATGATCGAAGGTTTGGATGAGAGTTTTTCATGTGCCATGTTTGTGGGGTACCACAGCGCTGCAGGACAGGAAGGTAATTCGCGAAGCCATACACTGTCCGGTAGGGTGGTACAGCGCATATCGGTCAACGGTGTACCTTGCTCTGAATTTTTGATTTACAGCTGGCTCGCATCGTATTACAAGGTACCAACTGTTTTGCTTACGGGGGATCGGGCACTGTGTGAGAGCAGTGCGCCTATGCATCCCAAGCTTTTCACTGTATCTGCGAAGGAGGCAGTTGGAGATCAGACCCTTTGTTATAGCCCGAGCCTCGTATGCAGTCAAATTCGCGATGCTGCGCGGCAGGCTGTGTCCCAAAACCTTGAAAATGCACTGTGTACACTTCCGGAACACTTTAGCGTCGAAATTGATTTCCACGACCACAGTCTTGCTGCACGCAAGAGCTTTTATCCCGGAATGGTTCGCAGTTCGGCGAAGGTACGAAGATTTGAAACGGACGATTGGTATGAGGTCTGCCGCATGCTCTGTTTCGTTGTTTTGTGAAATTGGCTCATTCGTGAAGAAATCACTAAATAAAGGCAAGGAGATTCGTTATGAAAATTACTGATATTAAAATCGAAAAGTTCTCAGCTCCGCTGAAGAAGGCACTTCGAGTTGCATTCGGTGTGGTGGATGTATCCGATTGCTGGATCGTCAAGGTATCTACAGATGAAGGAATATACGGTCTGGGAACGGCTGCACCTTTGGGCTTCGTTACCGGAGAAACTTTGGAGACATGCTACATCATTCTGCAGCTTTTTGCAGAAGCTCTGGTCGGCCATGATGCGCTGGATATTGCCGGGGCACATGCCAAGATGGATAATATTGTTCATGGCAATGGTTCCGCAAAATGCGCCATTGATATCGCACTTCACGATATCGCAGGCAAACATGCCGGCCTTCCCCTTTATAAGCTTCTCGGCGGCACAGATCCTGTTGTACATAATGACATCACCATTGGTATTGATACTGTTGAACAGATGGTGGCAGATGCCAGAGAATATGTATTTGATAAGGGTTTCCGTATTTTGAAAATCAAGATTGGTAACGACCTTGCTCACGATGTGGAGGCACTGAGTGCTATTCGTGCTTTGGTTGGCCCAGATGTAAGAATGCGAATAGATGCAAACCAGGGATATGACATTCCTACCGCTCTTGCCGCTATGAAAGAATTTGAGAAAATTGGGATCGATGCAGCAGAACAGTTCCTGCCCTGGTGGGATTTTGAGGGTGCTGCTGAGCTGAAACGCCAGAACACCTCCGCTTTGAAGCTGATGCTGGATGAGTCTATCCATAATGTTTACGATGCTCGCAGGGCGTTTAAGCTCGATTGCGCCGACTTCTACAATATTAAGCTGATGAAGTGCGGCGGACTGTACTGGGGCACTCAAATTGCAGATTTTGCGCTGGAGCATGGTGTGCAGTGCATGGTGGGCTGTATGCAGGAAAACAAAATCAGCATTACTGCCGGCCTTAGCCTTGTTGCCGCGAAAAAGGCAATTGTGGAGGCTGATTGCGATAGCTTCATGTTCTACAAGGGCGCCGACGACGGCCTGATCGGTGGTTTTGAGCGCGATGGTGGTGTATTTACTCTGCTGGACAAACCCGGTTTGGGCATCGATTTGGATTTTTGATTTAGGAGCAGCACAATGAATCTTGGAAAGTATATTAAAAAAATAGAATCCGAGCTAAAACGTTGGGAGCTCCCGTCAGTAGCAATTGGAATCGTAAAAGGAGAAGAAGTCATTCTTGCTGACGGTTTTGGCTACGCATCCACGAAGGAAAAAAGAAAGCCCGATGGTGACACCCTATATCAAATTGGAAGCTGCTCAAAGGCCTTCACTGCAACAGCGTTAGCGATACTGGCAGACCAGGGGAAGCTGAGTTTCGACAAACCGGCCAGAGAATATCTTCCCTGGCTCCGCTTCAAAGACCCTTATTTGACTGAAAATGTTACTGTGCGTGACTTGCTTTGTCACCGTACAGGCCTGCCAAGATATGATGCATATTGGATCGGAAACGATTGCACCCGCCGTGATATGGTCGAAACTATCAAAAATATGGAGGCAGTGTTCCCATTCCGCTCTGTCTGGAATTACCAGAACTTCTGTTATATAGCTGCCGGCATGATCGTTGAAGCGGTTTCCGGTCAAAGCTGGGAGCAGTTTGTCCAGGAGCAGATTTTTGACAGATTGGACATGAAGCGCACCATGGTTTATCTTGCGCCTTATGATGCCGATGACAACCGTTCTCTGCCTTATGCACCGGAGAATGAAGATACTCTGTCGGGCTGTATGGAAGTAGACAATCTTCGTTTTCCCTGCGAAAATATGGCAGAGGGCGTTGGCGCTCCCTATGCGCCCGCCGGCGGCATTACCTCCTGCGCAAACGATATGCTTAAATGGGTACAGTTTAACCTTAAAAAAGGAAAATGGGGAGACGATCAGATCGTTTCTGAACGATCCATGCATGAGCTTCATCGGACCAACATGATCATGGATCGACCGTTATTGGGTAATTTTCCCGAGTGTGATTTCTGTGGGTACGGAATGGGCTGGTTTGTAGAAAGCTACCGAGGATACAAACTTGTGCATCACGGAGGAAATGTAAACGGTTATACATCGCATATGTTCATTGCGCCTGAGTTGGGAATCGGAGGAATTATTCTTGCGAATTTTAACCCGACCAGAATGACCTGGGCATTCGTTTATGATGCTATGGATGAGTTTCTAAGCGGAGAGAATAAGAATTGGTTCGAAAGACTTTATGAGCTTACCCAAAAGCAGATTTCAGCCGAAAGAGAGCATTTTACGAAGATTGAGCAGGAACGCGTGCCGAACACGGTA
>CAZDXX010000062.1:0-8044 GCA_964509595.1 uncultured Oscillospiraceae bacterium | reverse complement strand
CATACATCGTGCAGCTGGGTGATTACCTGTATGACCTGTTCATCAAGTGGGATTTGGGTACCTCCTGGATCTACCGCACCGACATTATTTATGAGATTCAAAACCGTCTGCCCCGTACCTTCGCCATCAGCATGTACAGCATCCTGCTGGGCGCCGCCTGCGGAATTCCCCTCGGTGTGGTTGCCGCAGTCAAACAAAACAGCATCGCGGACAAAATCGTGCTGTTTATCTCCAGCGTTATGCACTGTGTGCCTGCCTATGTCATCGCCATGGTACTGATCATCGTGTTTTCCCTACACCTGGGATGGCTGCCATCCTACGGTATCGGAAGTATAAAACACTACATATTACCCTGTGCCTGTATCCTGATCACCAGTTTTGCCGGTCTGGCCCGCTCCATGCGTTCCAGCATGCTGGAGATCATTCGATCCGATTTCGTCATGGCGGCTCGCGCTCAGGGCATTCCCAGATGGAAGGTGACCTATTTTCACGCGCTGCCCAATGCCATGATCCCCATCATCACTCAAATCGGTGGCCAGTTTGCCCACGCCCTTAGCGGCACACTGATTTTGGAGACAATTTTCTCCATCCCCGGCATGGGTCTTTATATTCAGGGCGCCATCAATAAACGAGACATTCCCATCGTCACCGGCGGCGTGGTATTTCTGGCCATCTGGTTCTGTCTGGTGATGCTGTTGGTCGATATTCTTTACGCCGTGATCGATCCCCGTATTCGAGCCCAATATGAAGAGCAGTCTCAGGGCCGCGGCCACGGAAGGAGGCGCAAGAAGGCATGAAAACCCAAACCAAAGCCCCTGTAAATGGAGCTGACAAATTGGAAACCGAGCAGAAGAAGGAAACCCCGTTCCGCATGACTATGCGGCGGCTGGCTGCCAACAAGCTGGCCCTGACCGGCGGTATCATTTTCCTGCTGCTCTGCCTGATATCAATTTTTGCGCCTTTGATCGCCCCCTATGAGTACGATGCCATTGACACTGCCCATAAGTTCATGCGTCCCTGTGCCGAACACCTGCTGGGCACCGACCAGTACGGTCGTGATATTCTCAGCCGAATCATCTACGGCGGCCGCTGGAGCCTGTCTCTGGGCGTTGCCTCCACTCTGTGCAGCACCATTCTGGGTGTCATCGTCGGCTCCATCGCCGGTTATTTTGGCGGCAAGGTGGACATGGTCATCATGCGTATCTGCGACGTTATGCAGTGTATTCCCGGTATCCTGCTGACCATCTGTATCTCGGTGGCACTGGGCTCCGGTATCGTCAATACCGTTATCGCCATGTCCATCGGCGGTATCTGGCAGACCGCCCGTATGCTGCGAGGGCAGATTCTGACCGTCCGAAAGACTGAGTATGTGGAAGCGGCCAAGGCCACCAACAACAAATCGGGCCGCACCATCATTAAATATATCTTGCCCAACTCCATTCAGCAGACCATCATCGGCGCCTGCATGGGTATCGGTGGCTCGATTTCCGGCATCTCCGGCTTGAGCTTCCTCGGTCTCGGCGTGCAGCCTCCCCTTCCTGAATGGGGCGCCATGCTCAGCGAAGGTCGTCTTTATATGCGTTATTACCCCAATATGCTTATCGCACCCTGTGTGATGATTGCATTGACCATTTTGTCCATTAGCCTGTTTGGCGACGGACTGAGAGACGCCTTGGACCCCCGTATGAAGGATTGATGGGTGATAGAAATGAAAAAAGAATGGAAAAAGCACGATCATCACGAGCACTCTCACGACAAGTACCGTGATGGTCATCATGACCATCACGAACATCACGACGATCGCCCCCATGATCCGGATGTTCTGTTGAGTGTGCGTGATCTCTGGGTAGAGTATACATCCAATAAGAAAGTAGTCAACGCAGTCAACGGCGTTTCCTTTGACATCCGCAAGGGAGAATCCCTCGGTGTCGTCGGTGAGTCCGGCTGCGGCAAGTCCACGATTGCCAAGGCCATTCTGCGCATCCTGCCCGACCACGGCGCCCGCATCGCAGGCGGCGAGATCTGGTACGACGGCAAGAACCTTGCCGACCTGCCCGAAAAGGAAATGGAGCAGGTGCGCGGAGCCAAAATTGCCATGATCTTTCAGGATCCCATGACTGCATTGAACCCGGTCAAGCGAATCATTGATCAGGTGGTAACCGCCATTCGGACGCATGACCAAGAGCTGAGCCGGAAGGATGCCGAGCAAAAGGCCATCGAGATGCTGAAGACAGTTGGTATTTCCCCGGACCGTGTGCGTGATTATCCCCACCAGTTTTCCGGCGGTATGCAGCAGCGTGTGGGCGTGGCCATCGGTCTTGCGTGCCACCCCGAGCTGCTCCTTGCGGACGAACCTACCACCGCACTGGATGTGACCATTCAGGCGCAGGTGCTGGATTTGATTCACGCGCTGATGGAAGAGCGCAACACTACCCTGCTGCTCATTACCCACAATCTGGGCATCGTGGCAGATATGTGCGACTATGTCGCGGTCATCTATGGCGGCGAGATCGTGGAGTACGGCTCCAAGCGCGAGATTTTTAAAGATCCCCAGCATCCTTACACCATTGCACTGTTCGGTGCTCTGCCCAGCATGGCAGGCAGAGAACGTCTGAAGCCCATCGCGGGTGTCATGCCCGATCCCTCTGAACTGCCTCCCGGCTGCAAGTTCCACACCCGCTGCCCTTACGCTACCGAGGAATGTAAGGATGGCGTTATGCCGGTGGTCGATTTGGGCGGAGCCCATCAGTGCCGCTGCTGCCGCATCGACGCGGTGAGAGCAGCCAATGCAAAGGAGGCCGTAAAATGAGCACATTGGTCGAATTGAAAGGTCTCAAAAAGTATTTTGACACTCCCAAGGGCAAGCTCCACGCCGTGGACGATATCAACATGTCCTTTGAAAAGGGTACCACTATGGGTGTGGTGGGCGAGTCCGGCTGCGGTAAGAGCACCCTCGCCCGTACTATCATCCATCTGCACAATCCTACAGACGGACAGATCTTTTACGAAGGAAAGGATATTACCTACCCCAGTAAGCGGGAGTTGTTCAAGCTGCGTGAAAAGATGCAGATCATCTTTCAGGATCCCTACATGACCTTGAACCCCCGCTATACCGTAGAGGATACCCTGAAGGAACCTCTGGTCCTTTCCGGGCAGTATCAAAAGGCCGACTTGGATCAGCAGATTCGCAAGTTGATGGACATGATCGGCATCTCCAAGCGCCAGCGTATGGCCTATCCTCATGAACTTTCCGGCGGCCGTCGTCAGCGCGTAGGTATTGGCCGCGCATTGGCCATGGACCCCACGTTCATTGCCTGCGACGAACCGGTTGCCAGTCTGGACGTGTCTATTCAGGCTCAGATCATCAACCTGTTGGAGGATCTGCAGGAGGAGTTTGGTCTGACCTACATGTTTGTGACCCACGATCTTTCGGTCGTCCGTCACATTTCTCACAACATCAGTGTCATGTACCTGGGACAGTTGGTGGAAACAAGCCCCTCTATCGAGCTGTTTGACACACCTTTGCACCCCTATACCAAGGCGCTGATCTCCGCCATCCCCTCCACGGATATTGACGCACCCAGAAAGCGCATCCAGCTGAAGGGCGAGTTGATGAGCCCCATCAATCCCAAGCCCGGTTGCCGCTTTGCCCCCCGCTGCCCCTATGCAACCGAGGCCTGCTCCCAGCCCCAGAAGCTGGAAGAGGTCCTTCCGGGGCACTTTGTTTCCTGTTGCCGTGTGCGTGAGTTGAACGCCGATTTGTTGGCACAGGGCTGATTCTTGTTTTTCATTTCCGGCCGGCTCACCACGGGACTTTTTCCTCCCCCCCTGTGGGCGCCGGCCGGATTTCCTTTTTTCACCGATTTCTCACCTAAGGAGGGACATCCATGAACAAAACTTGCAATACTCCAAAGCTGATGGCCGGCGCCGGCGCCGCTGCCATTGAGATCACCGCAGACGTACTGCCTACCGACGGCTTCTGCGGTATCCACGATTTGCCCCACGTGCGTGTGCTGGTGCTGGACTGTGTGCGCCGTGCCGCCATTGTTACCGCCGAAATGGTCAATGTGCCCGGCGATATGATTCAGGCGGCCCAAAAGCTTGTTTCCCAGATCACCGGTACTCCCGTGGACTATGTGTGGGTCCATGTGACCCATGCCATCACAACCCCGCATTTCCCCTTTGATCCCGCCAAGGAGAAGGGCAAGGGAGGACCCCCTCCCGGCAAGCAGGACCCCGAAGGCCCCCGCAAGCGCGCGGCGCTGGAAAAAGCCTTTCTGACTGCTGTGGAACAGGCCAGTCAGCAGGCTGCCTCGCTGCGTCCGGCAAAGCTGGGCATCGGCACCGGGCGCTGCGACGTCAACATCAACCGCGATGTGGAGACTCCTTACGGTTGGTGGGTGGGCCTTAACCCCGAAGGACTATCCAACAAGACCGCAACGGTGCTTCGTTTCGAGGATACGGACGGCGCACCCATTGGCCTGTTCATCAGCTACGGCTTGAAGCCCTGCGCCATCGACAATGCTGAAATGGACAAGGGCACCCGCCTGATCTCCTCTGATGTACCCGGTCTGGCCTGCACTCTGCTGGAGGAACACTACGGCGCACCCTGTCTGTTTGCCATGAGCGCTGCGGGAGATCAGGTGCCCAGACAGCAGGCATGGGGTGAAGCTCTGGATGAAAACGGCAAAAAATATTTCTTTGACCATGGCGTGGAAAAGGGTCTGCAAATTGTAGATGAGCTGGGCCATGAGATGGCGAACGATATGATTGCCATCATCGAGTCCATCACCGATGGCGTGGACAATGCAGAGGTGTCGCTGGGACGTACTTCCTTCCAGTGGCCTTCCCGCGGAAGAACTCCCAGAGAGCCTGCCAGGGAGACCGTCTACCGTCCTGAGGGCGAGTATGAAGTGACCGCCGAGTTGCTGGTAGTAGGTGATCTGGCGCTGGCCGCCGTTAAGCCCGAAGTTAACGCAATCACCGAGCAGGAGCTGCAAAAGGCCTCCCCGTATTCCCACACCTTGCTGCTGAGCATGGTCAACGGCGGCTTTAAGTATATGCCCGATCAGGCTTCCTACGAGAAAATCACATGGGAGGCCACCAGCGCCGGCCTGATGCCCGGCGCTGCCGAGGCATGGGTGGGTGCCGCTGTCGGCGTTTTGACTGCTATGAAGGAAGGTACCTATGTCCACTCCGAGGGTAAGCGCCCCCAGATCACCGCTGTGGGTGAAGCCCGTCCTGACGGCGAGCGCATTTCACGTGTGGTGATCACCTTCCCTGATCAGCTGCCGGATGTCAATGCTATCACGGTGCGTGGCCGCAATATCGTGGAGCGTAAGGTGGAGGGCAGCACTGTGACTTTGCTGCTGGATGAATCGGAGGAGGCCTCCATCGTCATTCCCAAGTACGCTCGTTTTCTAAAACCTGATGACCCGAACCAAATGCGGCCCGGTGGTCCCGGTGGCCCTGGCGGCCCGGGGAAGCGGCCTGTGATGGCCCCCTCTACCTGCCGTCCCGTGCAGGTTGTGGTCAACATCCCTGGCTGGGGTGAGCTGGTCAGCGATAAAGTGGAGGAGCCGGTAATTGCTCAATTTGTCCCGGGTATTTATCATCCTCTTTCCTATAACCTATTTATCCCCCAGAGGGAGGAACACAAGCAATATCCCATGGTGATCTTTATTCCCGATGCCGGCGCCAACGGCTCCGACCCCAAGGCCGCGCTGGCACAGGGAATCGGCGCCACGATTTGGGCCACGCCGGAGGAGCAGGCCAAGCATCCATGCTATGTGCTGGCCATTCAGATTCCCACCGATATTCATCTGACCTATGACGATTACCACTGTGCTCCTGAATTGTCGTGTGTGGTAGAATTGATCGACAAGATCATTTCCGAAAACGACGTGGATACCGACCGTATCTATGTCACCGGTCAGTCGCAGGGCTGTATGACCTTCTGCGAGCTAAACTGGATGTATCCCGATAAATTTGCCGCCTCTATGTTTGTTGCCGCTCACTGGGACCCGGAAAAGATGACCTCTCTGACGGATGGGAAGTTCTTCTTTACTCTGAGTTCCGGCGGCCTGAAGGAGTACCCAAACTTCAACGCCATTACCGCCGGGCTGGCGGAAAAGGGCGTGAAGGTCAACCGGATCCATCTGAATTTCCGGGACGGCTGGGAGGTCAACAACGCCCGCGTGGCCGCTGTGGCTCCTGCTGACGCACAGGTGGTTTACGCTGTGTTCGATCAGGAGACCGCCTACCCTGACGACGGCATGTCCCGATCCCAAATGCGCCACCACAACCGCGGCTGGGAATTGGGTTATCAACTGGAAAGTGCCCGTGACTGGTTGTTTGCACAGCACAAATAACGGGCCTGTTTTGCGGCAGGGGCGACTTACACGCCCCTGCCGCCATTTGGAAAGTCCACCTATTTGACGGAAGAGAGGAACGAATTTATGGCCTACTTTGATTTTTCCTGTAAGCACGATGTCCTCATTGCAAATCCTGATGGCTCATTTTCTCACATGGATGAGCCGTTTTTCCAAAGCGAGCAGATTGCCCCCAATACATGGAAGATCCTGTCCGACGGTGATTTTCAGTATCTCGTTGCCGGCGATGGCGAAGCATTAGTCATCGACACCGGTTACGGTGCCGGAAATCTGCGTGAATATTGCGAACAACTCTGTGGTCTTCCTGTGCGCTGGGCAGTTAATACCCATGAACACTTTGATCACACGGCAAATAACGGTTATTTTGATCTTGTCTATATGACCGAAAAGGCCCATAAAAATGCCACCGTACCCTACGCCAGCTTTTCCGGCATTGAATTTCCTCGCGATTACCCCGTGCAGCACGTGAAGACCGGCGACGTGATTCCTCTGGCCGGACGGCCTCTTGAGGTGTTTGAGATCGCCGATCACACCCCCGGCGGCGCGGTTTTTTTGGACCGGAAGGAGCGCATTCTGTTCAGCGGCGATGAGATCTGGGAGCGCAAACCTCTGACCAACTCTGCCGAAGAATTCGCAGCATACCTAGAGAAAATCGTTGAGCATGAGAAAGAGTACGACGTTCTCTGGGCCGGAAGCGGCCGCATCGACGGCGGTGTGCCCCGCAAGCAGTTGGAAAACTGCCGCAAGATCATGGCAGGCGCGCAGGGCGAAAAGGACGAGCGCCGCGGCGGTCCGCCACCGCAGCCCAAAGGCCCCGAAGGTGTGCAGGTATGGGCAAGAAAAATGCCCCATCACGGCGACAACGCCGGCAATCTGTGGGGCAAACCCCGCCCTGACTTTACCAAGTTCCGTGTTGTGGAAACTGACGGTGTTTCCATGATGTTTATTCCGAAGGAAGTGTAAAGAGCCACTCTGGCGGTGTAAGTAAAGAATTTCTGCGCAGGGCCAGCCAAACAGGCTGGCCCTGTATAGGCTCTATGACGGAGCAGTTCTGAAGAAATAAAAACAGCGACAAAGTGAGGAGTGAGCATATGCCTTTGCAGGAGGCGCTGGGGGAACGGCGGCTTGAGTGGCCATACCCGGTGGATTATAACAAGGTAAACCACGTCTACAGCGATATTTTTGTGGTCGGCGGCGGCACTGCCGGGATGTCCGCCAGTCTCTCTGCTGCTGAACATGGAGCTGCCGTTGCTGTAGCGGACAAAGCACCCATGAAGCGTGCCGGCAACGCCGGTGCGGGCATTGATCACTGGAACGACCTGTATTCCAATCCCGCCTGTCCCATTACACCGGAAGAGGAAGCGCAGAAACGCGATAACGGCTTTAATATGATGCACCGTGACTACATTGGCTACAAAGGGACATGGGATGCACTGATGAAGCTGGAGGAGTATGGGCTTCCCATCCGGGACAAAGAAGGTCAATTTGCCGATTCAGACTTTTATGATCCGGACACTCAGTTGTTGAAGAGTTACGATTACGCAAATTGGATCGGAGTCAAGCTGCGGGGCGGCTATAATCTGCAGCCTACGCTGTATAAAGCGGCGAAAGCCAATGGAAATATCTCCCTGTATCACCGCGTGATGGTAACG
>CAZDXX010000061.1:0-8117 GCA_964509595.1 uncultured Oscillospiraceae bacterium | reverse complement strand
CCTGCGAGCTGATCTACTACTGCGTGTCCGGCGAGGTCACCATCTCCTTCGGCGATGGCACCAAGGTCGTTATGCACGACGGCGATTCCGTCCACATGGGCGTTGGCACCGAGCGCGCTATCTCCAACACCGGCCACGTGACCACCAAGATGCTGGTCACCATGACTAAGTAATTTTACTTAGGATAAGGAGAAAAATAATGAGCCACAAACTGTTTGACCTGACCGGCAAGAATGCCGTTGTCATTGGCGGCGCTGGCGGTATCGGCCAGGCTGTCGCTCAGGGCCTGGCTGAGGCCGGTGCCAATGTCGCTATCGCTTCCCGTAAGGAAGAGTCCCTGATCCGCGCTTGCGAAGAGATCAAGGCTGCCTGCGGCAAGGAAGTTCGCTACTATGTCTGTGACGCTTCCGACGAAGAGTCCGTCGCCGCTACCGCCAAGAAGGCTAACGAGGAGATGGGCGTTGTTGAGATCCTGGTTTGCTCTCAGGGCCTGAACAAGAAGTTCCCCGCCGAGGAGTTCCCCATGGACGTTTACATGCAGATGCTGCAGGTCAACGTCGCTGGCGTTATGATGTGCTGCAAGCACTTCGGCCAGTACATGATCAAGAACGGCTACGGCAAGATCATCAACGTTTCCTCCGTCCGCGGCAAGATCGCTACCAAGGGCGCCGGCAACGCTGCTTACTGCTCCACCAAGGGCGCTGTTGATATGATGACCAAGCAGCTGGCTTCCGAGTTCGGCCCTCACGGCATCACTGTCAACGCCTTCGGTCCCACCGTCACCCTGACTCCCATGATGGCTCCCGTCATCGAGCAGCGCGGCGGCGACGCTTACCTGAAGAGCCTGGCTGACGCTGTTCCCATGCGCAAGACTGCCTCCCCCGAGGACTGCGTGGGCACTGCTCTGTTCCTGGCTTCTCCCGCTTCCGACTTCCTGACCGGTAACATCCTGTATCCCGATGGCGGTCTGACCTGCATCGGCTAATTACAGATCAACCGAATGATTAAGAACGCCAACTGCAACGCGGTTGGCGTTCTTTTTGTTCTGCGCAGAGCAAGCTAAATTTGTTTACAACTTTTTCAGTTCTGTTTCAGAAGCATACGGCATAATAACGGTGAATAAATGAGGAAGGAGTGATGTGATGGATTTCCGACATGAGTGGAAACATGAAATCAGCTGGTCTGATTTGATCGCCATTCGACAGCGGTTGAGAGCGGTGGCAAGCCCTGACATACATGCCATCGACGGTAAATATTTCATTCGCAGCCTCTACTTTGATGACCCACTGGATACCGCTCTGAGGGAAAAGCTGGATGGTGTCAACCGACGCGAGAAATTCCGTATTCGATATTACGACTTGAATACGGATTTGATTCACTTGGAGAAGAAAAGCAAGCAAAACGGATTGGGAAACAAAGCGCAGGCCGACCTGACCGCCGAAGAAGCGCAGGCCATTGTGGATGGAAGGCTGGAATGGATGGCCGATTCCGAGCGGGCGCTGGTGCGGGAGCTTTATATCAAAATGCGAAATCAAGGCCTGCGGCCCAAGACCATTGTGGACTATACCCGGGAAGCGTTCTTTTATGCTCCGGGCAATGCGCGAGTGACCCTGGACTATAATATCAGGACCGGCTTGAGTTGTACGGATTTTCTGAACCCGGACTGTATCACCGTTCCGGCGGGGGATGCACCCATTATCCTGGAAGTGAAGTGGGATGAATTTCTGCCCGGCATCATCCGGGATGCCGTGCAGTTGACCGGCCGGCACTCCGCTGCGTTCTCTAAATACGCAGCCTGTCGTATTTACGGGTAAAATAAGAGCTGATAAGGAGTAAAAACAATGAATTTTAATGACATTTTTAAATCATCCTTTTTGGAGAACATGACCAGTGTCAGTGTGCTGGATATGGTCGTGGCTATGCTGCTGGCCTTCTGCGTTGGCATGTTTATTTTCTTTGTGTACAAAAAGACCTTTTCCGGTGTTATGTATTCCTCCAGTTTTGGCGTGACTCTGGTGGCGCTGACCATGATCTCCACTCTGGTGATCCTGACTGTTACCAGCAACGTGGTGCTCTCTTTGGGTATGGTGGGTGCCCTGTCCATTGTCCGCTTTCGTACCGCCATTAAGGAACCCCTGGACATCGCCTTCCTGTTCTGGTCTATCGCAGCGGGTATCACTTTGGCAGCGGGTATGATTCATCTGGCCGTGTTTGGCAGTGTGCTGATTGGCGTGATCTTGTTGGTGCTGGTCAACAAGAAGACTCATTGCAATCCCTATATTGTGGTGATTCAGTGCGACGGACATGACAGCGAGTGCCGTGCCAAGGCATATCTGGAGAATCAGGTCAAGCGCTGTGTAGTCAAGAGCAAGAGTGCTCAGCGGGGCTGCATCGAGTTGAATCTGGAAATTCGTCTGAAGGACGACAACACTGATTTTATCAACACTCTGGCTGACATGGACGGCGTGCAAAGCGCTGTTTTGGTCAGCTACAACGGCGACTATATGGGGTGATCGGGCAGTATGTCAACACACAAGCATATTGATAAGATCTGCTGTGTCGTTGTGGTGATCGCGCTGCTGCTGACCATACTGTTCATGAATGGGGAAGCCCTTGGGATCCAGTCGGCGGACAAGGTGCTGGGTTATGAAAATCGTCTGTTTGATACGTCAAAAGTCCACACCATCGACATTGTGATGGATGACTGGGACGGCTTCATCGAAACCTGCGAGAATGAGGAGTATGCCTTGTGCAGTGTGGTGATCGACGGAGAAGCGTACAAAAATGTAGGTATCCGCGCCAAGGGCAATACATCCCTGAGCACGGTCTCCTCTATGAACAGCGACCGATACAGCTTTAAAATTGAGTTTGACCAGTATGACAGCACTATGAGTTATCATGGCTTGGATAAACTCAGTCTGAACAATATCATTCAGGACACCACCTATATGAAGGACTACCTGACCTACCGGATGATGGACGAGTTCGGCGTAGACGCACCCTTGTGCAGCTATGTCTATATTACGGTCAACGGGGAGGACTGGGGTCTGTATCTGGCGGTTGAGGCCATTGAGGACTCTTTCCTGCAGCGCAATTACGGCAGCGACTACGGTGAGCTTTACAAGCCGGACAGTATGAGCTTCGGTGGCGGCCGCGGCAACGGCAAAGACTTCAACATGGAAGACTTTGATTTTAGTGATTTTGACACCGGCGAGGAGCGGTCTGGTGAGAGTATGCAAGGGGGCTTTGACCGGGGTGACCGCGGACAGCAGATGCCAGGGAATTTTGATCCTTCCCCCATGACCGGGGAAGTCGGTGGCATGGAACTGCCTGAAGGCTTTGACCCGACCACCATATTTGGTCAGGGTGGAAATATGGAACTGCCCGAAGGCTTTGACCCGTCTGCGATGATGGGCGAGAATGGGAAAATGGAGCTGCCCACCGGAGAAACCGCTGAAAGGCCTGAAGACGTTGATCCTTCGTCCATGTTTGGCGGCGGCAACAGGGGCGGCGATAACATGGGCGGAGGCATGGGCAGCAGCGATGTGAAGCTGCAGTATATCGACGATAATGCGTCCAGCTACTCCAACATCTTCAACAGCGCCAAGACTGACGTTTCCGAAGCGGATCAGACCCGCCTGATCGAATCCTTGAAGGCTCTGAGCAGCGGCGAGGACATTGAGAATGTGGTGGATATCGATGAGGTGCTGCGCTATTTTGTGGTCCACAATTTTGTGGTCAACGGCGACAGCTATACCGGATCCATGATTCATAATTACTATCTCTATGAGGAAGACGGTCAGATGTCCATGATTCCCTGGGATTATAATCTGGCTTACGGTACCTTCCAGGGCTCCGATGCCAGCGGCTCGGTCAATGACCCCATCGACACCCCCCTGTCGGTCACGGGTAGCGGAGATCGGCCCATGGCGGACTGGATCTTCTCCAGCGAGGAATACACCGAACTGTATCATCAGTACTTCGCAGAATTCCTGAACCGTGTGGACTTTGTTTCCATAATCGAAGAAGCGCAGTCGCTGATCGCACCCTATGTGGAGAAAGATCCTACCAAATTCTACTCCTATGAAGAGTTTGAAGTCGGTGTGGAAACGCTGAAAGAATTTTGCCGGCTACGCGCCGAAAGTGTGAGCGGCCAGTTGGACGGAACCATCCCGTCCACCGATGAAGGTCAGGCTGCCGATAGTTCCAATCTGGTCGACGCGACGGAACTGAACCTGTCTTCCATGGGCTCTATGGGCGGTACCATGGGAGGCGGTTTCGAAGGAAATCGCGGAGATATGAATTTTGATCGCGGCAGCATGCAGGGTGGCTGGAGCGACCGCGATACGGACCAATCTGCGGACCGGGCGGAGTTGCCTGATAATGCCGGTCAGTCCGACAACATGACCCGGCCGGAAGAAACCCAACAGGCGAATGGTATGGAAGTACCTGATGGGGGGCAAATGCCTGAAAATGTACCACAAGGTATGCCGAACGGTATGCAGCAGAACGGTCAGCAAAATATGCCTGGAGGATTTTCGGGCGGAAATATGCCGCAGATGCCTTCGGGCGGCGGAGCATAAAAAATTTACTTGCAATAAGGGTTTGTTTTGTGTACAATCAAAAATAGAACAAACATTCGATTGAGGGGGCGCGAGAGATGGCTCAAAATCGAACCTATATTGCAATTGATTTGAAATCCTTTTACGCTTCCGTGGAGTGTGTGGAGCGTGGGTTGAATCCGCTGACCACCAATCTGGTGGTCGCGGATGCAGCCCGTAGTGAAAAAACGATTTGTCTGGCGGTATCTCCTTCGATGAAAGCACTTGGGATTTCCGGACGGGCCAGACTGTTTGAAGTTGTACAAAGAGTCAAAGAAGTTAACGCCGTGCGGCAGCAAAGTGCGCCTGGGAGACGGTTTGTAGGCTCGTCTTATGACGCGGAAGAGTTGGAGTGCAACCCGGCGCTGGAGGTTGACTATATTGCGGCGCCTCCGCGTATGGCGCGTTATATGGAGTACAGCACTCGGATATATAAAGTATATTTGGACTATGTGGCGCCTGAAGATATCCATGTATACTCCATTGACGAAGTGTTTATGGATGTAACGGCATATTTGAAAACCTACGATTTGTCCCCGCAGGAACTGGCGCGCAAAATTATGAAAGATGTTTTTCGGCTTACGGGAATCACCGCGACCGCAGGCATCGGAACGAATCTGTACCTGTGTAAGGTTGCCATGGATATTGTGGCCAAGCATGTCGAGCCGGACGAAGATGGTGTGCGCATTGCAGAACTGAATGAGATGGCCTATCGACGATTGTTGTGGTCGCACCGCCCACTGACTGATTTTTGGCGCGTGGGAAGAGGATCTGCCAGGAAATTGGAAGCTCATGGTATGTTTACCATGGGTGATGTGGCCCGGTGTTCTCTTGGTGGGCCAAAAGATTTCCAGAACGAAGAGCTTTTGTATAAATTGTTTGGTGTCAACGCGGAGTTGTTAATTGACCACGCATGGGGATGGGAACCCTGCACAATGGCAGATATTAAAGCGTATAAGCCCAGTGCGAACAGCGTGGGGTCCGGCCAGGTGCTGCACTGCCCGTATACGGCGGAAAAGGGAAAGCTGATTGTGCGGGAAATGGCTGATCTGCTGGCTTTGGATTTGGTGGACAAGGGGTTGGTGACCGACCAAATCGTTTTAACGGTTGGGTACGATATAGAGAATCTGCTTGATTCCAAACGTGCAAACGCGTATTCCGGGGATGTGACTACGGATCACTACGGAAGAAAAGTTCCGAAGCACGCCCATGGAACCGCCAACCTCGGGCATCGAACATCTTCGGCTGTACAAATCATGGATGCGGTCATGGAATTATATGACCGCATTGTCGATTCCGACCTGCTTGTCCGAAGGGTGTATTTGACTGCAAACCATGTGGTGGAAGAAAATGTGCTTGCGCAGGAAGCGACCGTGGAGCAGTTGGATCTGTTCACGGATTATGAGGCTGAACAGAAAAAGCGAGAGAAAGAACGCATTGCACTGGATCGAGAAAGACGCAGACAGGAAACGGTTTTGGGAATCAAAAAGAAGTACGGAAAGAACGCCATCCTTAAGGGAATGAATTTGGAGGAAGGTGCCACAACTGTGGATCGAAACCGACAGATCGGCGGGCATAAAGCCTGAGGCGAGGGGAGAGACTGGTGCGCGATAAAAAGATGCAATTGAACCGCTACGAGGATATTATTGATTTGCAATACTGTGGATCTGTCACTCATGCCCGTATGCCGAGAATAGCCCGGGCGGCACAGTTTGCTCCATTTGCGGCGTTGACCGGGTATGAGGCGGCTGTTAAAGAGACAGCGCGACTGACACAAGAACACGTGGAACTGGACGAAAGCAGGAAAATTGCTCTGAACGAAAAACTTAAATTAATTGTGGAGCAACGTGATGAACGGCCGGAGGTCACCATCACCTATTTTGTGCCGGATGATCGAAAATCCGGTGGAGCTTACGTGAATGTCACAGGGCGGATCAGGAACGTGGACCAATATAGACATATCGTGGTCATGGAAGACAAAACGGGAATACCCATTGAACAGATTTATGAGGTTGAAAGCGAGTTATTCAATCGAATTGCAGCAACGGAATGTTGAAAGGGCTGTTTCGCCAATGCGGCGAAACAGCCCTTCATGGTATATAGGCAAAATCAAAACTCGTTGCCATGAGAGTTGTTGGGAAGCCCAAAAAAATCCAGTGCCCGTTGAATGGCCATGTCCCAGAATCGCCATTCGTGGTTGTATCCATCGAATTCTTCAAAGACAGCGTCCAACCCGATTTCCTGGGCATACTTTTTGAAAGGAAGATACCAGCTGTTATATAGGAAATCATCCGTGCCGCTGGTGATGTAGAATTTGGGCAAAGTACCGGTACCAGCCAGTTTGCCGATTTGATCCCACACATTTGTATGAGATGCCAGGAGCTTTTTTATCCCGCCTTCGGCTTCGATTTGGTTTTGAGTGCGTTCGAAAGCAAGGTCTTCCTTGGATAGATTGCGCCAGTTGTTAGGCGAGCCGGACAGAATGGCCGCGGCCGCGAATTTTTCGGGATACCATGCGGCGTAGCGAGCACTTCCCTGCCCGCCCATGGACAAGCCGGCGATAAAGTTGTCTTCTCGTTTGTCGGATGCTGGGAACCAACTGTAAATCAGCGGCATAAGTTCGTCAATTAGAAACGTTTCTGCATCAAATCCGCATGCAAATTGAGGCCAGTTGGAATAGTCGCTGTTTTGCACACTGGGCATAACGACCATCAAATCCCGTTCGCAGGCATAGGTTTCGATGTTGCTGCGGCGCAGCCAATCGGAATGGTCGCCGAAGGTGCCGTGAAGCAGCCAAAGCACTTTGTATTTTTTGCTGCGATCATAAAAAATAGAGGGCTCAATTTTTCGGGGGCGATCCGGAAGGATGATGTTGACCATTGTGTTTCCGTTTAGGTATTTGCTTTCGAAATTTAAAGTTGATAAAGCCATAAAATTTCCTCGTTTCCTCAACAAGTTACTTTTAATATATGTAAATTTTAATTATGTGTCAAACGGAAATTGGCGTGCTGGAAAGATCGGGCAGACAAGGAAACAAAACCACGGCATAGAAAAACAGTGATGGAACAAACTATGCTCGGGTCAAGTAAGTGATCTGTTTACAAAAGATTTGGTTGGCGATGACCCATCCAAAACAGTTTTGTCAAGAGATCCAACTGACCAGAAAAAAGAAAAGGAGAAATATATTATGTCTAACAAGAGCTCTAACCAGCCTGTCGTCCCCAGCGCACGCGAGGCTCTGGATAAGTTCAAGATGGAAGCCGCCCAGGAAGTGGGCGTCAACCTGAAGCAGGGTTACAACGGCGACCTGACCTCTCGCGAGGCCGGTTCCGTTGGCGGCCAGATGGTCAAGAAGATGATCGAGGCCTACGAGAACGGCATGCAGTAACTCTTCTGCGATTGTGCAGGCTAAGTTAACGATCAAATAGCAAAAAACCTCCTGTCGCAAAATTTGCGGCAGGAGGTTTTTGTCCAAGAAGGAATTACTTGTTGTCGACAGTGCTCATGTAAGCGATC
>CAZDXX010000060.1:0-8136 GCA_964509595.1 uncultured Oscillospiraceae bacterium | reverse complement strand
AGCTTTTGAACCGAAAGGATGGTCTCGTCCTCCACCTGCGCCTGGATGGGGCAGGTGCCGCCGCAAAGACCACAGATGCCGATTCGTTGTTCGGTTGTACTCATTTTCTCACTCCTACTACTCATACCTGCACTGGGTTACATTTCCTTTTGCATAAATTGTAAAAATTTTGCAGACGCTTGTCAAGCACCGTGAAGAAACATATATAATATAAAAATCAAAATACTACTTTCCTTTTCTTTTCCTTTTTTGACTAAGTATTCTCTTGACGCCCAAAACGTGTTGCCGCCAATTAACCTGTCCCCAGCCGTGCTAATCCGGCATAGTGATAGGAAAATCAAAATAGGTATCCGGGTACGGCTCGTCCACCAGGGTAAAATGCCACCATTCCGTACTGATCCCTTTGAAGCCATTGGAAACCATGGCATCGCGCAGAATTTTGCGGTTATTGATCTGTTCCTGCGTCAGTCCTTCGGTACGGGCCGAATGAGATATCTCGCCAAAAAAGTCAAAGCCTCCGCCCATGTCGACCGCTCGTCCGGTCTTCATATCAACGATTGTCAAATCCACCGTTGAACCTCGGCTGTGGCCGGACTTTGACGCAATATAGCCACTTTTAAAAAGGACACTTTTATCTAATTCAGGATAGAAGTACTCCTTCATACGAGTATCATCTACATCTGCGGCCCACTCCTTAAAATGGTTAACGGCAGTCTGCGGCCTGTACGCATCATAGATTTTGATTCGATATCCCTGCTCCATCAGGTCGTCGTTCACGTTTTTCAATGCCGTCGCCGCCTCTTTTGTAAGGAATGCAACCGGTGCCTCATAGCCATCGATCCGATCTCCTACAAAGTTGAAAGTGGAATAGTATCGCATTTCCAGAAGCGCATCCGGAATTACATCGGTGACCATAACAAAGCCGTAGCCTTCATAATCAATCGCCGCGTCTCCCTTTGCGTCAGGTATGACACTGTCTGTTTCCACACGACTACCGTCCTCAAGGCCCTCCGCATAACCATCCTCATAGCCATCTGAATAGCCTTCGTCGTACGCAGGCTGACAAATCTCTTCTTCCGCAGCTCCATACCCTACCCGGTAGCCTTCTTCATAGCGGCTCTCGCCGCACGAAGCAAGCGGCAACACAAATGCAACGCAGCAAAGCGCAAGAATGGTCCGCTTTATCAAGTTGGTCATTATAAATCACCTGCAAATCCAAATTCAGGTTTGTATGTTTTAGTATAGCATGACAGTGCAATCGAATCTACACTACACATAGGGTCTAGTGTTTGTTTTGAACCTGTTTAGCATCGGTAATCAAAATTAGGTATCCGGCTCGAATATTCTTGAACCGTTGCGTCATCGCCGTGTGCGATAATTTTTCATCTGATTGATCTGTTTCGAAACAAAGCCTTCTGTACCCGCTGTACAGTCGTTTTCAACAACATGTTTAAGGACCTGTCGCAGGAATGTAAAATTCTCGCGACAGGTCCTTTGCTCTAAAATCGGCCTTATTTTTCCCAGAGATTATCCGGGTCAATGGAGAGGAAGTTTCTCCCCTTGCGAAGTGTCACGCGTTTGGTCGCCACAGGCGCGCCATTCCCAAAGGAGGGTGCTTTCATTTGATCGTTCGTGCGTGAACCAAATGTAAGCGGCACCGATTGTCCCCAAAAACTGGGGGTCTCACAGACGTTCATGTGACCGCTGAGCGCATCCTCGCAGATGGAAATGGCATTGGACAGGCAATCATCATCCAACGGCATCCCCAGTGCACGGAAGTCATGATGACCATTATAGATGCCATCATACTTATCACCCAAGTCTCGAATCTTCTTTAAACTCTTAAGCGTCGTTTCCACCGGAACAGAAGCAACACCTAAGTTAAAGTTCAACGCATCGCCTACAAAGATGCTGCGGGTTTGTTCATCCAAAAACATCATCTGTCCCTTGGAATGGCCGGGGCACTCATATGCAGTAATGATGCGACCGCCACCCAAATCAAATTGCTGGCCGTCATACAGGTCGTGAATCACCGGCATTTTATCGTCCGGACCCGGTTCCCGGATATCCACATCAATATCAAAGGGATATAGATTGAACATGGTGTACGGTGCCCCAATGCAGCCCTTCTGCCGACGCGCAATTCGTTCTACGTCATATCTGCGCCGCTCGATGCTCTGAGGAATGGGCGCAGCTTGATCTGCCGGGTGAATCCACAGCTCTTCAAACTGACGGCCATTGCCGGTGTGGTCGATATGTCCGTGTGTGATCACTGTAATCAGCGGCTTATCCGTTATTGTTTCAATCGCACCGCGCAAATCACCGATACCCATACCGCAGTCAATCACCATGGCCTTTTCCGTTCCAACGAGCAGATATATACTGGCCACGTCGAATTCATCAATTTCCCAAGTATCTTTCTTGAATTGAACCATGGGAAAAAGTTTCGTTAGTTTCCGCTCTGCCATATTTTATCCTTCCTTTCTTCCCTCGGGCGTTTTAGTCCTGCGGGCCCTTGTTAATATTTAAGCTTTCGGACATTGATAGCGGGGTTTTCCCCGACTACGCTTTCCATACTCAATCGCCTCAGTTGGGCAGCCGCAAATACAAGCCATACATTGGGTACACTCCCTGCCCCAAACAGGATGTCCATCAACCAACCTGATATTATTCAAAACACAGCCTGACACACATTTACCGCACCCAACGCAGGCATCCGTCGCATAAAACGGATCAGCCTTGACAAAAAAACGATAGAAGCCTTCGTTGATCTTGCCACTCTTCAAGTTATCAAGCAACCCGCACTCTTTTTCTTCAAAAGGCTTTCCCTGTCTGATGAACTCTGCGCTGTTCTTCAGAACCGGCTTTGCCCTTTCTACGATTTGCTTTGCTTCTTCTTCCTGCGGTGCATGAAACATAGCAATATAGTTTTCCGGCATGATTACTTCCCGGATCCCACAATATTTCAATCCTATTTCCTGACACAGTTGGGCCGCATACTTTCCGGCGTTTCCGATATCGCCGCCGCAAGTCAAAACAAAGTACGCCTCCCCACTTCCGGAAAACTTCGCATCACGAATAAATTCCGCAAATACGCGGGGCATCTGCCAACTATAAGTCGGAGCTACAAAGACCCAAGGCAGCTCAGATTGAAAACAGGCCGACTGCTTTGCTTTGATGAATTGTCCGGCGTTTATCAACTCGTCGTCAAGCTGCTCTCCCAAAAACTCTGCCGCAAAACGGCTGTTCCCGGTACCTGAAAAATAAACGATCATCAAATGGCCCTCCTTTTCTCGTCAACCTGTACAATGACTTTTTATGTGTTTTTTATTATACATCTTTAATCCCATCTTTTCAATTTTGATCCACAATTGTTTTTTCACGCTTCCCTGCCTTTACAAACGATTCCGCATTTAAAATTAATTTGGTACCTTGACATCCAAGTATTATTATGGTACCATAACAATGCAACAAATATATTTTGATGGAGGTCTTCATATGAAAAGCACTCACAGACCGTACCGCACCTGCGACCATCATTGTTATACAGGATATGAACATGATGAAAGCCTCGCAGGTCTGCTGGATTGCTGCGGCCGCTATTACGCTCATCGAATTGGTGGAAGCCGCAGAGGACAAACCAATGTTATGACTTGGCTTGCCCATAATCCTGACGTGACACAAAAGGAACTTTCCGAAGGGCTTAACATCACGCCCGCTTCTCTCAGTGAAGTATTGATGAAACTCGAACGAAAGGGTTACGTCACACGCATCAAGGACGAAAACGACCGGCGCTTTGTCCGTGTCCGTTTGACTGAAAAAGGAGAAGCGGAACTGAACAAGCCGGCAGAAGACGCAATTGATCCATTCGCTGCCCTTTCGGAAGAGGAGCAGGAAACCCTGAAGCTTTTATTGAACAAGCTGCTTACCGATTGGGAAACACGCTATGCCGGAGACCGCATGTCTCACGCTCACAGAAAATCTGATCAGCACGACAAGCATCCCGGACATTACCATAAGCACACTGACTATAATGATGATCGTTTGACCCACGCAAGAGATCATTGCAAGAATCACACAGACAGCGAAAACGGACACCCCGAAGGACGACACGGCCACATCCACCGTTGACAGGAGAAATTCAGGCGCCAAACAAGTACTGGAATGACCATACTTGTTTGGCGCCTGTTTGTTTATAAAAATTATAGTTTCCTTGAATTACCCAATGTGATAAAATGGAAATATATTTGAAGGGAACACTGAAGATATGTGTAATACGACCGATATTTGCGCCCTACCCACAGGAACATATATTTATGTCAGCAATTTGCCGTCTGCGGATTGCTGCGAAAACCAGGTTTACTTTGATTTTTTTGCGGACCGTGTGTCCTGGGTCCGGGATGGTCATTGCGGAACTGCAATTTTGAGCGGAGATTGGCTGAAGCTATTTCAAAGTCTGTATCTGTCCGACCGTCCGGTATATGATTGGCTGGTCAGTGGTCCCCGCAGCCTGGAGGGTATTGCGGGTAATGTAGCAGGAAATGTGCGTATCACCATTGACGAGAGCGGCAAACTCTCCCGTCTGCGATTGGACAGTGGTCTGGTTCAGGCTACCGCCGCCCTAACAAAAGCCATCGCATCCGACACACTGGTCATATCCGGTATCACCCGGGGACAACCCAATCTGCTGCATTCCTGCATCACTTTACTGGGTACCGCCAACTGTCTTCATCTGACTGACCAAGGCAACGTGGTTCTGGATAACATGACCCTAAGTGCCAACCGGGAGGGCGTAGGTCTCAAAGCCGACAAGCTGGGCGGCGATACCTTCATCGCAGGTAAGGTCTTTGTAGATGGTCGAGTAGAGTGGATGAACCGCTATGCCAATCTTCAGCCGGTTACCGGGGATAGCCCTGCTATTCTGGAAACCAACGGACAGGATATGATCATCGGCGGCATGAACGTAGGCCGTGTCGGTCGAAATCTGACTTTCTCTACAGGGGCAAACCAAGGCGGCGATATCATCATCGGCGCTAAGGTATCCGTGGATTTTGCCCGGGGCAAGGTCATTGACGATCCCACCCAAGGCACATTAACGTTCAGCACCAGCGGAGACATCATCGCCGGACTGGGGAATGTGATCATTGGTACTAACACTGCACGAGTGGTAGATCTTGATGTAGCCGGAAACATTCAGGGAAAAAATGTGGTGATCCGACCTACGGACAACGGTACGCCTACCCACGTAACGGCCACGATCGGTTCGGTAACGGCAACAGAGAGCATTCAAATCGAAGTGGGCAATGTAAACCAAGGTCGTACTGAGTGCCTTGCAATCGGCGACCTAACCGCTCAAATTGGCAATATCACACTGATTGCCGGAGATGTGAACGGCAGCATAGGCAACATTACCGCACCTAATGGCACCGTGGATATCAACCTGGCCAGTGCCAAAGGTGTGGGTACTATTGCAGGAACCCGTGTGGTCAAACACATTGGCGCTCCTGCCCAGGCGACTAAGGCTACATTCATTTCTAACGTGACGGTAAATGGAGAAGCGGTGTCTTGCTCTGCCTGCGAGATCAACGGAGATGCGTATGTCCGCCTGCGAGATTTGGCCTGCGCCTTGTCTGGCAGCGAAAAACAATTCCAAATGGAATGGTTTGATGATGTCAGCGGTGCCGAAATCACTCTAAAAAGCGGTCAACCCTGTACCAAAGCCGGAAATCCGGTGTTTCTCAGTGGAACAAATGCAGCCACGTCAACCAGTTGGAACATCTACCTGGACGGAACAGCTCAAAGCATTATTTCCTACAGCGTTGCAGGGGTCAACTATTTCAATGCCGCTCAACTGGCAAAAGCCCTGAACTTTCGTTTGTCCCATGACACAGATACGAAAACGCTGAAGATCGATACACAAAAAGAAATATAAATTGAAGCCAAAAAATTATGGAGAATTGCGATGTGCAATTCTCCATAATTTTATTTAACTGATGGAAGGATCTTTTCGCATAACACAGCATCCCCTCCAAATCAAAATAATTCGAAGGGGATGCTCGTCTTGTTCACTTAATAGGCAGTCTGGAACCGCTCTTCGTACACTTTGATCAACTCAGGGCGGAAATTCGGATGAGCGATCTCGATCAAAGCCCGGGCACGCTCTTTCAGTGTGCAGCCCTTCAGGTGGGCAATGCCATACTCGGTGACGATATAGTCCACGTCATTGCGGCTGGTGGTGACTGCTGCACCCTCATCCAGCAACGGAACGATCTTGCTGACAGTGCCCTTGGCAGCAGTAGAGGGCATGGCAATGATGCTCTTGCCGTTTTTGCTCATGGCTGCGCCGCGAACAAAGTCCACCTGGCCGCCCACACCGGAGATCTGCTTCAGACCCACCGATTCGGACGCCACCTGGCCCATCAGGTCCACCTGCACACAGGAGTTGATGGACACGATATGGTCGTTCTGAGCCACCACCATGGGATGGTTGACGTAGTCAACGGGACGCAGCTCTACATCCGGATTCTTGTCCACGAAGTCGTACAACTTCTTGGTGCCCATCAGGAATGCGACCACAAACTTGCCGGGGTGCAGGCTCTTCTTTTTGTTGGTGATTACACCGGCATTGACCAGCTCCACCACACCGTCGGAGAACATCTCAGAGTGAATACCAAGATCCTTCTTCTCCTTCAGGAACAGCAACACGGCATCCGGGATTGCACCGATACCCAACTGAAGGGTATCGCCGTCCTCAACCAGAGATGCGCAATATTCACCAATCGCACGCTCCACATCACCGATGCGGGGCGGTGCCAACTCGATGATTGGGGCGGAATGTTCCACGAAGCAGTCGATATCTTCCACAGACACCAGACTATAAGGGCCGGTATACGGCATCTGGTCGTTGACCTGCGCAATAACCAGCTTAGCCTGCTTCACTGCCTCCTGAGTGTAGTCAACCGATACGCCCAGGCTGCACATGCCGTTCTCATCGGGAGGCGTGACGCAAACCAGGGCCACATCCACCGGCAGGTTCTTGGAGAACAGGCTGGGAACCTGATAGAAAAAGCTGGGAGTAAAATCACCGCGGCCACTGGCCACAGCTTCACGGGTGCTTCCGCCCACAAACAGAGCGTTGTGGCGGAAGTGGGCTGCCATCTCCGGTTTGGCGTACTCGCATTTACCCATGGCAACCATGTGGACAATCTCCACGTTCTCATAGGCTTCTGCATTGGCGACCATAGCATCAATCACATAGCTGGGCTCACCCACCGCATGGCCGATGACCACGCGGTCACCGGACTTGATTTTTTTGACTGCCTCTTCTGCAGTCATTTTTCTTTGTTCATAAACGGTTTTCCAATCCATTTACGGGACCTCCGTTACCTTCAGGTTTTCAATTTCAAAAGCTGTTCCAGCGCAGCAGCATATTCTGCCTGTGTGCGGACAACCAGCTTTCCATGTGCACCGTTCAATTGCCGATGCTCTGCACAGGCCGCGGTACAGCCACATACCACAAGGACAAAATCCAAGGGTCCCTCTGCTGTACTTGCGTTGAGCCATTCTACTTCTTCGCCCAATTCCTGTTTCAGTTGGGCAACAAATTTCGGTCGATCATAGCGGGGATTGCATCCGCCGCAATATTTCACTCCGATGCGCATTGCTCTCTCTGCTCCCGTCGCGACTTCAAAATGGCTTTGGCCATATTCCAGATCTCATCGCTGACGGAAGAATCAAGAATGACCTCCCGAACCTCAGGAAGTGCCTCTTTGATAGGTGGAGCAATTAATTCTTCCGCTGTTACAACCGCAGATGGGCAGTTCGCGCACTGCCCCAACAGGCGAAAACGCAGAACTCCATCCTGATAGCTGATAACCTGCAGATTGCCTTCGTGCTGTTCCAACATCGGACGCACCCGCATGTCCAGCACCTCTTCAATTTGCTCCAATGTCAACTCAGACATAAGCATCCTCCCTATTCAATGCTCTAAAATATGGCATGACCGGCCTCCCGTCCGCCGAAGCGACGGGAGGGAGACCGGTCCATTTCTCCGCAAATGCAGGGCATTCGACCGAAATTGATTATTCCTCGATATGAGCGATGGTCTTGGCCAGTTCCTTCTTCATGGCCATGTTG
>CAZDXX010000059.1:0-8223 GCA_964509595.1 uncultured Oscillospiraceae bacterium | reverse complement strand
TTCCTATGCCTGAAGTTCCGTCAAATCGACGAAGGGTTTGGCGTATAAGCCTATATCAACACAAAAGTCAAAAGGGATATCATATATTCTTTCTTGACTTTGTTAAGTTTTTCACTATAATAGCATTAGCTACAGGTTTAGGAGGAGCTTAACATGACCGCAAAGGCAAAAAATGCATCAAATCAAGCCATTAAGTCATCTGCCCGCCTATCTAAGCGCAGCCCTCTCTCCGCAAAAGAGGTCGATTTACTAAATCGTTATTGGCGTGCATCCAACTATCTGTCCGTAGGTCAGCTCTACTTGTTGGACAATCCTTTGCTGAAGGAACCCTTGACCGCTGATCACGTCAAAAAGACCATCGTTGGTCATTGGGGCACCTGCCCGGGCCAAAATTTTATTTATACACATTTAAACCGCATCATTCTCAAGAACGATTTAAATATGATTTATATTTCCGGTCCCGGCCACGGCGGCAATGCCATGGTCGCCCAAACCTGGATGGAAGGCTCATACAGCGAAATCTACCCTAACGTCACCCAAGACGAAGAAGGCATGAAGCACCTGTTTAAGCAATTCTCCTTCCCCGGCGGCATTCCCAGTCACGTGGCCCCCGGAACCCCCGGCTCCATTCACGAGGGCGGCGAATTGGGTTATTCCCTTGCTCATGCTTTTGGTGCCGTTATGGATAACCCCTCTTTGATTGCCGCTTGTGTAGTTGGCGATGGCGAGGCCGAAACCGGTCCCTTGGCCGCGTCCTGGCATTCCAATAAATTTATCAATCCCGCCACCGACGGTGCGGTTCTGCCGATTCTTCATTTAAACGGCTACAAAATTGCCAACCCCACTATTTTCGCCCGCATGGAAGCAGACGAAGTGGAAGCATTCTTTAAGGGCTGTGGATGGACCGTCCGTCTGGTCGAGGGCGCCGATCCCACGCAAATGCACCAAAAAATGGCCGCTTCTCTGGATTGGGCCATTCGTGAGATTCAACGCATTCAGGAAAACGCTCGTGTCACCGGTGATGTCAGCCGCCCCAAATGGCCCATGATCGTCCTGCGTACGCCTAAAGGCTGGACCGGCCCAAAATTTGTAGACGGCGCACCCGTGGAAAACTCCTTCCGCTCCCACCAAGTCCCATTGTCTATGCCTGCTCAAAATCCAGAACATCTGAAACTTTTGGAAGACTGGCTGCGCAGCTATAGGCCCGAAGAACTCTTCGATAACGAAGGTCACCTGATGCCGGATCTGCAAAAAATGATCCCTTCAGGTACTCGCCGCATGGGCGCAAACCCTCATGCCAACGGTGGTCACCTGCTGCGTGATCTGCGTTTGCCTGACTTTCGCGAGTACAAAGTCGATGTTCCGGCTCCCGGTGCAGTACAAATACGCGACATGGACGAACTGGGCAAGTTTGTCCGGGATATCATTCGCTTTAACCAGACTAATTTCCGCGTGTTCGGACCGGACGAAACCGCTTCCAATCATTTGAGTGCTGCATTCGAAGCAAGCGGACGACGTTGGGTGGACAATGCCAACACGCCTTATGATGAACACTTGGATCCCAACGGCCGCATTATGGATTCTATGCTGTCTGAGCACATGTGCCAAGGCTGGCTGGAAGGTTACCTCTTGACAGGACGCCATGGAATCTTCAACAGCTACGAAGCTTTTATCCGCATTGTAGACTCCATGTTCTCCCAACATGCCAAATGGCTGAAGGTCTGCCAGGAGTTGCACTGGCGGCAAGACATTGCTTCTCTGAATTATGTCCTTTCGGCCAATGTATGGCAGCAAGACCACAACGGCTTTACGCATCAAGATCCCGGCTTTTTGGACCATGTCGCCAACAAAAAGGCTGATGTGGTACGTCTGTATCTGCCCCCTGATGCCAACTGTCTGCTCAGCATCTTTGATCACTGCATCCGCAGCCGTAATTACGTGAACGTAATCGTTACCTCCAAGCACCCCCGCCCCCAGTGGCTGACCATGGAGCAAGCCGTTAAACACTGTTCCCAGGGCATTGGCATCTGGGATTGGGCTTCCAATGATCAGGGTGAGGAACCCGATGCCGTTCTGGCTTGCTGCGGCGAAACTCCTACTCTGGAGACTTTAGCTGCTGTAACTATTCTGCGCAAGCATCTGCCCGAGCTGAAACTGCGTGTCGTCAATGTGGTAGACCTCATGCGTCTGCAGCCCCGCAGCGAACACCCCCATGGCATGACCGACGATGAGTACGACATGCTCTTCACCAAGGACAAACCCATCATCTTTGCGTTCCACGGATATCCCACCTTGGTACACGAATTAACCTATCGCCGCAACAATAAAAACCTGCATGTGCGCGGCTACAAAGAAGAGGGCACCATCACCACGCCCTTCGACATGCGCGTTAAGAATGACATCGACCGCTTCCATCTGGTCGAGGATGTGATTTTGCGACTGCCGCAGTTAGGCAATCGCGGCGCATTCTTAGTTCAGAAAATGCGCGACAAGCTGATCGAACACAACCAATACATTACGACCTACGGCGATGATATGCCCGAGATTCGCAATTGGCGGTGGAACGACGGCAAAGGAATTGATTGAGCTTCCAGCTCCTGCTGACACGCGAAAAATGCGTCGGACAATTGTCCGGCGCATTTTTCATCACAACGCATAGAATGAAACAGTAAGGAGACTTTCTCTATGGCTCAAACTCAACTCACCGACGGCCCGACCCTGGTTTTGTTGGCTGCCGTCGTTTCCCTTCAACTGGCTCAAGAGCGAAGTAAAGACGATGTCGCGTTGATGGGCATGTTTTTCACCGCCCTTGGTGACAATCTTTCTCTGCTCTCGACCGCCATGTCCCAAGACATGTAAAATGTCCGGCCTTCAGGGCCGGACATTTTCATCCATTAACATACTCCGCATACTCATCTGCCCGAGTCAGACCTTCCTGGTAGCCGGCATTCCAATGAGCATGAATTTTGACCGGGTCCTTTTCAATCCGAGAGAACCCCCTCGTGTCTTCCGGCGCAAAAATGAGTACTTTCCCCTCTTTCTCCAACCGGAATAACCTTTCTCTGGATTCATTGTACACATCTGCCCGGCGGCGCATCGTATCGCAGAAATTCGGATATTTTTTATAGTAACGATCAATGATGGGCTGAAGTTTTTCCGTTTTTCGCCGATAACTCCGTTCCTTTGTCAAGATAACCACCACACGGTCACAGCCCACTTCAAATGCGCGCTCATAAGGAATTGCATCTGCCGCACCACCATCCATGCAGGAAATACCATCAACTTCAAAAATCGGAAACATTAGTGGCATGGCGCAAGTCGCCTGCAGCAAAAGATTATCCTTATCTCTCCGCGGCACCTCCATATACACTGGCTTTCCGGTGTTTAAATCTGTTACTACCGCTTCAACTTTTCCGGGATAAGCCTCAAATGTGTCATAATCAAAAGGGACCAACTCGTTCGGAATGGTCGCAAAGGTAAATTGCAGACCAAAATAGCTGCGGTTATCCTTTTTCAGAAAATTCATGCCACTCATATACCGCTTATCGTTTCTATAGCGCATCAAGATTTCCAAATTCCGCTTTTTCTGCCTTGATATATAACTGACACCATAGGCAATGCCGGCAGATACACCAACCACATAGTCAGGCATTGGCGCTTCTGATTCCAAAAAACCATCACACACGCCTGAGGAATAAATGGTACGCAGTGCACCACCTTCCAAAACTAAGCCGGTCATCTGCCAGCCTCTCGATCTCGTTGAATAAGCAGTTTAATCGCCTCGATTCCAATGCGGATGGCAGAATCAGTGTCATGACTCTCATCCTGATCCAGTCCAGCAGCATTGCGTTCCTGATTCCAGACCACGTGAAACACGCTGCCGCAACGTACATCCAGCGCAGCAGCGCAGGTAAACAAAGCGGCGGACTCCATCTCCGAAGCAAGTACACCCAACCGTTTCCACGCCTCCCACTTATTCATCAGTTCATAGGACACAGGCATCCGTTCCGGAGAATGCTGCCCGTAGAAAGAATCCTTACACTGTACCACACCGGCGTGCCATGTGTGCCCCTGCACTTTAGCCGCATCCACCAACGCCGTCAAAACTTCATAGTCAGAAACCGCCGGGAATTCGATGGGCGCATATTCGCGGCTAGTCCCCTCCATACGAATGGCGCCGGTGGCAATGACCACATCATTGCTCTTTACATTCAACTTAATACCGCCACAGGTACCAACGCGTACAAATGTATCCGCGCCAATATTGCGCAGTTCTTCCATGGCAATGACAGCAGAAGGCCCACCGATACCCGTGGAACATACAGAGACTTTCTCGCCAAGCAAAGTACCTGTCCAAACATTATATTCCCGATTGGTCATGACATGTACCGGATCCTCAAAATGCGCCGCAATCTTCTCACAACGTCCCGGATCACCGGGCAGCAAGCAATAGCGACCAACATCACCAGGGATGCAATTGATATGATATTGGCGTTCATGTACTATCATCTCTGTCACCATCCTTAACACATCATTTTTACATATTTTATATTATAACCCTTTCCAGCCACTGTTGCAAGCATACACGCACCTTGCTTTTTCCGGTAAAATAGGCTAAAATTCTAACATACAATTATGCATAACCATTGTGCCATTTGTCCGAAAAGCGAAAAGGATGTGTGCATTTTGAAAATCATCATTGTCGGAAACGGTAATGTCGGTTTCACTTTGGCCGAACACCTATCCAAAGAAAACCACGACGTCACCATCGTTGATACTGATTTTGATGCCCTGAAGCGTTCTTCCGATACCCAGGACGTTATGTGCGTCAAGGGCAACGGCGCATCTTCTTCCACGCTGGAAGAAGCCGGTGCCGCCACTGCTGATGTGGTTATTGCTGCCACCAACATGGATGAGATCAACATGGTCTGCGGTCAGGTTGCAAAGCGTATGGGTGCCAGATATGTCATTGCCCGCATTCGCAACGCCGAATACACATCTGATTTAGCTTCCTTGAAAAAGGATCTTGGCATCGATATGATCATTAATCCCGAACAAGCAACTGCCACCGAAATTTCCCGTCTGCTTCGCCTTCCTACCGCAGCCAACATTGAGACCTTTTACCGCGGCCGCGTAGAACTGGTCGGTTTTCGTCTGCAGAAAGATGACTTCGTTGTAGGAAAGACTTTGGCTTCTCTGAAGCTGCACATCGATATTCTGTTTTGTGCTGTAGAGCGCGGCGACACGGTCTTCATTCCCCACGGAAACTCCGAACTGTTGGAAGGCGATCTGGTCTACATGATCGGCGAACCTTACGGCATCAGCTGTTTCTTCAAAGAATTGGGCCGCTATGCCCCCAAGATCCGCAATATTTTCATCACCGGCGGAGGGCGCATTTCGTATTATCTTGTTAATATGCTGGACAAGCTGGGTAAGCATGCCAAAATCGTAGAAATCGATGAAGCTCGCTGTCGCTACCTGGCTGAAGCTCTTCCCCACACCCTGATTATCCACGGCGACGGAACCGACCAGGAGTTACTGGAGTCGGAAGACCTACAGCATAATGATGCCTTTGTGGCTTTAACTGAACGAGATGAGTATAACCTGATCATCGGTCTCTACGCCATGCAGCAGGGCGTACCTAAGGTGGTCGTAAAATCCAACCGTCAAAATTACGCCGGCATCGCCCGTTCCGTTGGTCTGGACAGCGTTGTATCCCCTAAGCAGATCACTGCCAACCACATTCTCCAGGTAGTGCGCGGCATGCAGAATTCCAAAGGCAGCGTAATGACCTGTCTGTACAAAATCGCCGGCGATCAGGTCGAAGCCATGGAATTTGTGGTCAACGAAACCACACGCAATCTGGGTATCCCCCTGAAGGATCTGAAGCTAAAAAAGGGCATCTTGATTGCCGTCATTGTTCACAACAATCAAATCATCATCCCAGTGGGTTCCACCAAAATCGAAGCCGGTGACACCGTGATCATCGTCTCCCGCGACAGTGGCATTCTGGACATCAACGATATTTATGCTGACAGTTCCTCCAGCGGAGGTAACAAAACATGAATTTTAAACTCGTCCTCAAAGTGACGGGCAAGACTCTGCTGGTGGAAGCTGCCGCCATGATACTTCCCATGCTGGTAGGCTTAATTTACGGCGAGTCACCTCGTCCCTTTCTGTTAGCAATTCTAATCACCGTGATTGCAGGTGGACTTCTTTCTCTACTCAAGTCAGATACCAAGCTCTTCGCTCGCGAAGGTTTCTTTACCGTAGGATTGATTTGGGTCCTGTTTGGTGTATTCGGTGCTCTCCCCTTCTACTTCTGCGGTTACTTTGAGTCCTATGTAGACTGTTTGTTTGAATGTATTTCCGGGTTTACCACTACCGGTGCCACAATCTTGACCGCCGTGGAGGAACTTCCCAAGGGCATTCTGTTTTGGCGTTCTTTTACGCACTGGCTGGGTGGCATGGGCGTGCTGGTGCTGACCATCGCGCTTCTCCCCTCTCTGGGTTCCCGTTCTGCTTTTCTAATGCAAGCAGAAAGCCCCGGCCCAATCAAATCCAAACTAGTACCCAAAACCGCCCAATCCTCCAAGATCTTGTACGGCATCTATCTGGCTCTTACCGTAATCATGATTATCTGCTTACTGATTGCCGGCCAGCCGCTCTTTGATGCCGTGGTCAACTCTTTCGCCACAGCGGGCACTGGTGGTTTTTCAGTTAGAAATACTTCCATTGCCGCTTATGGCAGTCCTGCCGTAGAGATTATTATCACGGTTTTCATGCTTATTTTCTCCGTGAATTTCTCTATATATTTTCTTCTTCTTTGCGGCAAGTGGAAACAGGTCCTCAAAAGTGATGAGCTACGTTTCTTTGTGTGCATCGTTTTTGCCAGCGGCATCATCATCGCCCTGAATATCTTTTCCAACGCCTGTGCAGATGTAGAAAATTTCGGCGACGCCCTGCGACACGCCTTCTTCCAGGTGTCCTCCATTATTTCCACCTCCGGCTTTGCCAGCACCGACTTCAACCTCTGGCCGGAACTGTCCCGCAGTATTCTCATCATGCTCATGTTCGTTGGTGCTTGTGCCGGCTCCACCGGCGGTGGTATCAAATGTTCGCGCATTCTGTTGATGCTCAAGAGCATACACCGTGAAATTCGGCAGGCCATTCATCCCCGTTCCGTCCGTGTGGTCAAACTGGACAATCAAGTTGTGGAAGAACGCGACTTGCAAAAATCCCATGCCTTTCTCGCCGCCTACATGCTCATTCTGTCCATTGGCATTTTGATTATTTCCTTGGACAACTTTTCCTTTACCACCTCCGCAACCGCGGTCATTACCTGTCTGAGCAATGTCGGTCCCGGCCTGGACGTGGTCGGTCCCATGGGTAACTTTTCCATTTTCTCCAACTTCAGCAAATTGATTCTTTCTCTGCTTATGATTATCGGACGTCTGGAGATTTTCCCCATTCTGATTTTGTTTAGCCGAAACGCATGGAAACGGTCGTAAGACCGTTTCCTTTTTTTGTGCAAAAAATCAAAACATTTAAAAAAATTTCTAAAAGTGCAACATTTCCTTGCAAAACACGAATAAAATTGGTAATATAATGTTTGCGTGTCAAGATTCCAAAGTCAAAAAATGGAATATCGAAAGAAAAGGAGCTGGAAAAATGAATTTTCTGTTTTGGATCGGCTTCGTCGGTGCTGTTCTGGCACTGGTCTTTGCCGTCATTCAACGCAACAAGGTCATGTCTTTCTCTGAGGGCACTGAGAAAATGCAGAAGATTGCTGCCTCCATCCGTGAGGGTGCCAACGCATATCTGAAGCATCAGTACACCTCCGTAGCTAAGGTTTTTGTGGTCGTCTTTGTCGTTCTGCTGATCATGGCGTTTGCCACTGACGGCAACATGCTCTCTAAGTACACCCCCTTCGCCTTTCTCACTGGTGGTATTTTCTCCATGCTGGCCGGTCTGATCGGTATGAAAATCGCTACCAATTCCAACGCTCGTACCGCTTGGGCTGCTTCTGAAAGCCTGAACCGCGGTCTGCGCGTTGCTTTCTCCTCCGGCAGTGTCATGGGCTTCACTGTTGTCGGTCTGGGCATGCTGGACATCTCCCTGTGGTTCGTTGGCCTGCACTATCTGGCCGGTATTGATGATCCCATGACTCTGGGCAACATCATGGTTATGAACGGCATGGGCGCTTCCTTCATGGCTCTGTTT
>CAZDXX010000058.1:0-8239 GCA_964509595.1 uncultured Oscillospiraceae bacterium | reverse complement strand
TGAATCAGGCAAAGGCGACAGATACCACTCCAGTCCATCTCCACGCGGGGCAGGTTGACGGAGTTGACGATATTGCCGTTGACCAGATAGTCTTCCAACTGGCGAGCAGCCATGACGGCGCAGTTGTCCTCACTCTCGGGAGTGGAGGCACCCAGATGGGGCAGAGCAACTACATTCTTGACCAAAGTGATCTTGCTGTTGGGGAAGTCGGTAACATATTTGGCCACGCGACCGGACTCCAGAGCAGCGATCATAGCGTCGTCATCCACCAGCTCACCACGGGCCAGATTCATGATGCGGACATGACCTTTCATCTTGTTGATGGCCTCTTCGTCGATGAAGTTTTTGGTCTTGTCAGTGTAGGGAATGTGCAGAGAGACATAGTCACACACGCGGTACAGTTCATCCACGTTCTTGACCACGTGGACATGACGATCCAAACGCAGAGCGGCATCCACGGACAGATAGGGGTCATAGCCGTACACTTCCATGCCCATGCTCAGGCCAATGTTGGCGACCAGAGCGCCGATGGCACCCAGACCGATGATACCCAAGGTCTTATGGTACAATTCGGGGCCGACGAAAGCGGATTTGCCCTTCTCAACGGCCGCAGCCACATCCACGTTGGGATCCTTAGCTTGCTCGCGGACCCAATCGTAACCGCCCATGACATCACGGGAGGCAGCCAGCATGGCCAGCAGAACCAACTCCTTGACGGCATTGGCGTTGGCACCGGGGGTATTGAACACCACGATACCGGCCTCGGAACAACGGTCAATGGGGATGTTGTTGGTGCCGGCACCGGCACGGGCAATGGCGCGCAGATGCTCGGGGAATTCGTAATCATGCATTTTGGCGGAACGGACGAGAATGCCGTCTTCGTTCTCTACGTCGTCTCCTACCTGGAAGCGGTTGGTATCCAGCTCGGCCAGGCCGACGTTGGAGATCTTATTCAGAGTCTTAATGCGAAACATGAGTTGATTTCTCCTTTATACATACAGGCAAGGCCTGTTGTCAGTGATTGGTTATTCTTGTCGAATGCCGTGATGAAGTCCACCAGTTTCTCCACGCCACCCCACAAAAGCACGCTTTTGCGGGGACCCCTTGAAGGATTTGGCATCCTCGGGGCAAGAGAATTGCCCCTGCGGAAATGCCTGCGGCATTTTGCACGCCGCATGGCGCGATCCGCTGCGCGGGTGTCAGGCGTACGGACTTTTGTATATATCTATCAATTGTTCTTGTCGAAAGCGTTGATGAAATCAACCAGCTTCTCCACGCCTTCCACAGGCATGGCATTGTAGATGGAAGCACGCATGCCACCGACAGAACGATGGCCCTTCAGGTTGGTGAAGCCGGCGGCGGTAGCCTCGGCCACGAACTTGGCATCCAGTTCCTCGGAAACGGAACGGAAGGTCACGTTCATGTCAGAGCGGGAACCCTTTTCAGCGGCGCAGGTGAACAGCTTGGAGTTGTCCAGACAGTCATATAGCATGGCAGCCTTGCTGCCTTTGATTTTTTCCATGCCTTCCACGCCACCCAAACTTTCCAGGTGCTCCAAGTTCAGTCCCAGCATGTAGATGCACCAGCAGGGAGGAGTGTTGTACATAGATTCCTTTTCAATCATGGTCTTGTAGTTCATCATCAGGGGAGTGTAGGGCAGTTCATTACCTGCCAGATCCTCGCGCATGATGACCACGGTCAGACCGGCGGGAGCCATATTCTTCTGAGCGCCGGCAAAGATGATACCGTATTTGCTGATATCCACGGGACGAGACAAAATGTTGGAGGACATGTCGCATACGATGGGTACGCCATTGGTCTCGGGAATGTATTGCCACTCGGTACCGTAGATGGTGTTATTGGCGCAGTAATAGAAGTAGCTGGCCTCGGGATCCAGCTTCAGCTGGTCCTGAGTGGGGATGTAGGTGTGATTTTTGTCGGCGCTGGACGCAGCCACAGAAATCTCGCCGTACTTCTTGGCCTCTTTATAGGCAACGTTGGCGAAGTTACCGGTAATAGCATAGTCGGCCTTGTCGGTCTTGCCGATCAGGTTCATGGGTGCCATGGAAAATTGAGAAGAAGCACCGCCCTGCAGGAACAGAATTTGATACCCGTCCGGTACGTTAAGAAGCTTTTTAAGTCTGGCACGAGTGTCTTCGAAAATCTTCAGGAAGACCTTTGAGCGATGGCTCATCTCCATCACGGACATGCCGGAACCCTGATAGTTGGTGATTTCTGAACCGGCACGCTCCAGAACTTCCAGCGGCAGCATGGAAGGACCGGCAGAAAAGTTGTACACACGATCATTAGCCATTGCGTTTTCCTCCTTAAAGAATAGTTTATCATGCTAAAGTGTGATTAGACCCATTATATCGGTATACAAGAAAATAGTCAATGACAAGTAGGACGAAAAATTTGTGCTCTTTGGATTATTCTTTGTGAAGAATGGGCCAGAAATTAGTTTTTTGAACCAATTATAACGCAAAAGGAAACATTTTCGTTTCTTTTTTTGGGGTGCTATGTTAGAATGAAATCGAATATATACATAGGGGGCGATTCCATGCGCTTGGATGAAGTGCGGGATATTTTGAACGCCGAAGTGCTTTGGGGAGAAAAATATTTGGATCAGGAAATCGAAGCTGCCTGCGGCAGCGATTTTATGAGTGATGTGTTGGCCTATGTCAAGGAGCAAGCGTTGCTGCTGACCGGTCTGGTAAATCCTCAGGTGGTGCGCACTGCAGAGATGATGGACATGAAATGTATTGTCTTTGTGCGCGGAAAAAAGCCCAGCAAAGAGATTATTCAAATGGCCGAGGATCGAAAAATCGTAATTATGTCCTCTCCGCGGCGCATGTATGCTGCCTGCGGTTTGCTCTACGTAAACGGACTGGCAGGTGAATAAGTCATGGCAGAGAAGATTGTTTTGAATTATCGTGTGGAAGGTGAAGACCTGTCCCGGGCAGGTGAAGCTTCCTCCGAACTGAAAATGGCTCTTCGCCGACTTGGATTGGCACCGGATGTAATTCGAAAGGCGTCCATTTGCATGTACGAGGGTGAAATTAACATGGTCATTCACGCGAATGGCGGCGATGTGACCGTGGAGGTCGGTATGGACGAAATCGACATCACAATGGCGGATACCGGACCGGGTATTCCTGACATTGAACAGGCCATGGAAGAAGGTTATTCCACGGCTGGTGATGTGGCTCGTGATTTGGGGTTTGGCGCAGGTATGGGTTTGCCCAACATGAAGCGTTATTCCGATGAAATGTCTGTAGAAAGCACGGTGGGAGTAGGCACTACGGTGCGTATGAAGATCCGTATCTAAGGCGGAGGAAGAAATGAAGCATTCTGTTGTTCTTGATTACAAGCGATGTCGCGGCTGTACGACCTGTATCAAGTCCTGTCCGACGGAGGCAATTCGGGTGCGACGAGGAAAGGCTATGATTCTGGCTGACCGTTGTATTGACTGTGGCACCTGTATTCGCGCATGCCCACACCATGCAATTAAGTGTGTATCAGACAAACTGGATGTTCTGGAAAAATTCGAATATCGGGTGGCGGTGCCGTCACCAACGCTTTATGGTCAGTTCCAGAACCTAGATGATATTGACATTATATTAAACGGTTTATTGGAAATCGGATTTGATTCAGTGTATGAAGTTGCAAAAGCGGCAGAATACCTGTCTGATATGGCTCGGCAGAAGATTATAGCCAATGATGTTAAAGTGACCCCACGTATTTCTTCAGCGTGCCCCACAGTGATACGGTTGATCTGCATGCGGTTTCCAAAACTCATTCCTAATATTATGCCGTCGATTACTCCGGTGGAACTTGCCGCTATCTTGGCGCGAAAGGAAGCGGAGGAAACAACCGGACTTGCACCCGATAAGATCGGCGTATTCTCTATTGTGTCCTGTCCGGCGCAGGTTACTGCGGCGCATACTCCGGTGGCACTGCAGCAGTCTGCATTGGACGGAGCATTTTCTGTGCGCGATGTTTATCTGAAACTGCTCAACCCCATGCGAAAGCTTGAGGAGATCAAACCCTTGTCTTCAGCTGGTATTACAGGCATTGGCTGGGCGTTCTGCGGCGGCGAAGCAGCTGCTCGATTGGGTCAACGTTATCTGGCGGTAGACGGAATTGAAAATGTGATTCGCATGTTGGAAGAAATTGAGGATGGTCGTCTTCCGGAAGCAGATTTTATTGAGCTGAATGCCTGCGTGGAAGGCTGCGTGGGCGGTTGCCTGACGGTGGAGAACCCCTTCGGTGCGCATATGCGTATTAAGAAGTTGGTGAAGGGGCTGCCGGTGTCCCGTAATCGTTTCTCTGATTTGGATATATCGCCGGATATTGTTCATTCGGATAAGACCCTGGAATATATTCCTGCGCTGCTGTTGGACACCGATCGTGCTGCAGCTATGGAGAAGATGATGAAAATTGATGAGTTGGAGGCCCACTTGCCCGGGCTTCACTGTGGTTCCTGCGGAGCACCTTCCTGCCACGCGTTTGCAGAAGATGTGGTGCTGGGGCGGGCCAGTGAGGAAGATTGCATTTTCAAAGTACGCGAACGTATGCAATACATGGCCGGTGAGAGCGATGCAGACAACTACTTGCCCGCACCCTTCCGCCGACAGGAAAAAAAGAAGCGAGGCAGTACCCCTGAGATCCACTCGTTACGCTAATTATAAAAGGAGTCGTTATTATGACTATTGCTCAAATGACTGAAACTCTCGGCTTGACCGTTTTTCATGCCCCTGAAACCGACCGCGAAGTTGCCGGCGGCTATATGGGCGATCTGCTCTCCTGGGTTATGGGTCGTGCTCAGCCTGGTGAAGCGTGGCTTACCATTATGTCCAACCAAAACGTCGCTGCAGTGGCTGCTTTGTCCGATGTGGCCTGTGTTATTTTGACTGAAGGGGTGCAGCCCGATCCCGATTTGCTGAAGAAAGCTCAAATGCAGGGTATTAATTTGCTGGGTACGCAGATGAGTTCTTTTCAGACTGCAGTCGAACTGAGCAAAGTGATTGAATCTTAAATGATGAAGCTTGCGTTTGATTTGCATTTGCATTCCTGTCTCTCCCCCTGTGGGGACGAGGATATGACCCCGGCCAATCTCGCAGCTATGTGCGCGTTGGCCGGGTTACAGGTCGTGGCATTGACCGACCACAATTCCACCGGAAATTGTGCATCGTTTGCGCGGGCTGCGGCCCGGCATGGATTGCTGGCGATTCCGGGTATGGAACTATGTACAAAAGAAGAAGTCCATGTTGTCTGCCTGTTCCCGGATTTGGAGCGGGCAGATTCTTTTTCACTGCGTGTTCGCGAGCTTCTCCCACCAGTCAAAAATAATCAGGATATGTTTGGGGCACAGATTTTAATGGATGATGGAGACTCGGTCATTGGGGAGGAAACCGCCTTGTTGGCCGGCGCAGCGGACATCAGCTTATACGATGTGCCCGATTTGGTCACGTCCTTTGGGGGATTTGCGTATCCTGCACATATTGACCGCCAGGCAAACTCCTTATTGTCCCAGATGGGTATTTGGGATCCGGAACTGAATTTCTCGTTGGCTGAGGTATCGCTGCATTGCCCGAAACAGTTATTCCAGCGACGTGATCTGCAAAATTTGCGGCATATTTCCGCCTGTGATGCACATTATTTGCATCAAATTCCTGATGCCTATCAGTTTATGGAAGTTCCCGAGGCTACACCGGAAATGGTTCTGAAGTGGCTGGAAGGGAGCAGTTTTTGACATATTGCACAAATATTGGATAGCAAATATGTGCTTTTTCTCTTGTTAAAAATTAAACTTAGGTTTTCAATACAACATATTCGTGATATTTTATAGGATATAAACAGTTTACTGTAGTAAAGCAATAAACCATAAAAGGAGGAGTTGACCATGCCGAACTGCAAGACTGTTGTCCCTTACAAGGGAACCGCAGAACAAGAGGAAAAGCTGCGTCAGGTTATTGCGCAGTATAAAGGGCAGCCGGGTGCAACGATGCCGGTACTCCAGGCGGCACAGGAGATTTTTGGCTACCTGCCCGAAGAGGTGCAGATCATCGTAGCTGAAGGGTTGGATATTCCGCTGTCAGAGGTATATGGAGTAGCTTCGTTCTACGCACAGTTCACTTTGAACCCCAAGGGCAAGTATCAGATCAGCCTGTGCCTGGGCACAGCCTGCTACGTTAAGGGTGCCGCCGACGTTTTGGCTGCTGTGGAAGAAAAGCTGGGGATCAAGACCGGTTCTATTACTGAGGACGGTAAGTTCTCACTGGATGCTTGCCGTTGTATCGGCGCCTGCGGTCTGGCTCCTGTTATGATGATCAACGAGGATGTTTACGGTCGCCTGACGCCCGACAAGGTTGGCCCCATCCTGGATAAGTACAACTAATTATGAAAGAGATTTCACTTCATTTGCTGGATGTGGCTCAAAATTCCGTTGCCGCCGATGCTAAGAGCATTGACTTAACGCTGGAAGAGGACGCACAACATCTGTGTTGTCTGACGGTTGCTGATAATGGAAAGGGAATGAGTCCGGAATTTCTGGCCAATGTAACGGATCCGTTTACCACCACTCGTACCACCCGTAAAGTTGGTATGGGTTTGCCTCTGCTGCGCATGATGGCAGAACAAACGGGCGGCAGGCTGGAAATTGAGAGTGAAGTAGGGGTGGGAACTGCTGTAACAGTCTGGTTTCAGGCCGATCATATCGACTGTCCGCCCTTAGGTGATATGCCGTCCACGGTGGCTTTGCTGATTCAGGGAGCACCGGATGTGGAATGGACATACCGACATGCGACCCCCAAAGGGGACTTTACACTGGATACAAGGGAGTTGCGCACTATATTGGGACCGGATGTACCGCTCAGTGAGCCGGATGTGACTCTATGGATCCAGGAATACCTGCAGGAACAGGAACAAGAAATAAAGGAGTGAATCCTATTATGAAGAGTTTGGCAGAACTCAAGGCCATCCGAGATAGAATGCAAAAGCAAATGGATGTTCGCGATAACACCGACGACCGCATCCGCGTGGTGGTGGGTATGGCGACCTGCGGAATCGCCGCTGGAGCCCGCCCTGTATTGAACGCTTTCCTGGAGGAAGTAGGGAAACGCAATCTGGAAAATGTCACCGTGACCCAGACCGGCTGCATCGGTGTATGCCGCTTGGAGCCCATCGTGGAAGTGTACGTTCCCGGAGAGGAAAAGGTCACTTATGTAAAGCTGACTCCCGATATGGTACCCAGAATCGTCAGTGAGCATTTGGTCAACCGCAATGTGGTGGCGGAATACGCCATCGGCGCTGCGGAATAAGGAGGGAACTGCTATGAATTTTGTTCGTTCCCACATTTTGGTCTGCGCCGGTACCGGCTGCTCCTCTTCGGATAGCGCTAAGATCATAGAAACGTTTGAGAAGGAGTTGGCTGCTCACGGCATGGAGAAGGAAGCCCGTGTGATTCAGACCGGCTGCTTCGGTCTGTGTGCCATCGGTCCTAACGTCATGGTCTATCCGGAAGGCGCCTGTTATACCCATGTGCGTCCTGAGGACGTGGCGGAGATCGTAGAAGAACATATCATTAAGGGAAGGATCGTCAAGCGTCTGCTGCATCTGGAGGGAGATACCGGTGAGACCGTTACCTCCTTGTCGGATACCCGCTTCTATAAGCATCAATACCGTATCGCCCTGCGTAACTGCGGTGTCATTAACCCCGAGAGTATCGAGGAATACATCGGTGTGGACGGCTATGCCGCTCTGGGCAAGATCCTGACCGAGAAGATCCCTCCCCAGCAGGTCATTGATACCATCAAAGCCTCTGGCCTGCGCGGTCGCGGCGGTGCGGGCTTCTCCACCGGCGTCAAGTGGCAGTTCACTGCCGATGCCCCCAGCGAGGAGGGTGTGAAGTATGTCTGCTGTAATGCCGACGAGGGCGACCCCGGTGCCTTTATGGATCGCTCTGTTCTGGAAGGTGATCCATTCTCCATCGTGGAAGCCATGACTATCGCCGGTTACGCCGTGGGAGCCCATCAGGGTTACATCTATGTGCGTGCCGAGTATCCCATCGCCATCAAGCGTCTGGAGATCGCCATCGCTCAGGCCCGTGAGTACGGCTTGCTGGGCAAGAACATCTTCGAGTCCGGCTATGATTTTGATCTGGAACTGCGTCTGGGCGCCGGCGCTTTCGTGTGCGGCGAGGAGACTGCATTGATGATTTCCATCGAAGGCAAGCGCG
>CAZDXX010000057.1:0-8310 GCA_964509595.1 uncultured Oscillospiraceae bacterium | reverse complement strand
GTCCGGAGCGGCACATCACAGCTCTAATCGGTCCTTCTGGCTGCGGGCAGTCCACCTTTCTGAAGACGTTGAACCGTATGAATGAATTGATCCCCGGAGTGAAGGTTCTGGGCAGCGTTCTGTACCGCGGCCAGGAAATTTACGCGCCGGAAGTGGATGTGACTCAGATCCGCCGGCAAATCGGTATGGTGTTTCAGAAGCCCAACCCCTTTCCCATGTCCATTTATGACAACATTGCTTACGGGCCCCGTACCCACGGTGTGCGAAAAAAGGCAGATTTGGACGAGATCGTGGAAAAGTCTCTGCAGGGTGCTGCTATTTGGGACGAAGTGAAAGACCGACTGAAGAAGTCAGCCCTGGGCCTGTCCGGCGGACAGCAGCAGCGCATCTGTATTGCCCGAGCGTTGGCTGTGGAGCCTGATGTGCTGCTGATGGATGAAGCGACCTCGGCTCTGGACCCAATTTCTACCTCGAAAATTGAAGATTTGATTGCAGATTTGAAAAAAACCTATACAATAGTGATTGTAACTCATAATATGCAGCAGGCTCTGCGTATCTCGGACCGCTGCGCTTTCTTCCTCCACGGTGAACTGGTGGAGTATGACAAAACCGATCAAATCTTCTCGATGCCCAGGGATAAACGCACGGAAGATTACATCACCGGCCGATTTGGTTAAGGTTAGGGAGGAAGAAACATGAGAAAGACGTTTGATGCTGAATTGATGGAACTCAATGAAGAAATGACCGCCATGGCGGCAGCCGCGCAGGAAGCTATTGACGTGGTCACCGAGTCTCTGACCACCGGAGACGAGCCCACCGCCCGCCGGGCCATTGAAATCGAGGGATCTCTGGACCAGATGGAGCGAAACATCGAGGATCACTGCCTGCGCCTTCTGCTGCGCCAGCAGCCTGTGGCCCGTGATTTGCGCACCATTTCCACCGCTATGAAAATGGTAACTGATTTGCAGCGCATTGGTGACCAGGCGGCCAACATTGCGGAGATTTCCATCCTGCTGGCTCGGGGAGAACAGATTCGCGTGCCCGAGGATATTACCTTGATGTCCCGCCGTGCGGGGGTCATGGTGAAGCAGGCTATCGCCGCCTATACCAGCCGCGACACGGAAATGGCCGCTGCGGTCATGAATCTGGATGATGAAGTGGATGATTTGTTCTCAAAGGTGAAGGCGGAGTTGATTGAGCGGATTGCCGCCCGTCAGGGGGACGCCGATGACGCCATCGATTTGATTATTATTGCCAAATACCTGGAGAGGGTGGCCGACCATGCGGTGAACATCGCCCAGTGGGCAATTTTCTGTGTTACCGGACAAATTGTCGGGAACTGATTATAAAGAAGAGAGGTGCCGGTATATGCCGAATCCCATCGTAATCGTGGAGGATGATGAATCCATTCGCACCATGCTGGATTATTATTTCAAATCTCTGAATTATGAAGTTTTGGCCTTCGAATCCGGAGAGGCCATGTTTGATGCCCTTGGGAACACAGTGCCCGAACTGTGCATTCTGGACATCATGCTTCCTGGTATGGATGGACTGGAGATTCTGCGCTGTTTGCGTGTCGCGGAGCATACCCGGCATGTGCCGGTCATCATGTTGACCGCGCGCGGAACAGAGATGGACAAGGTGACGGGTCTGGAGCAAGGTGCAGACGATTACATTACCAAGCCTTTTGGCCTAATGGAACTGCAGGCCCGGGTTAAGGCGCTGCTGCGCCGTACAAAAACGGTTTCGACAGAAACAGTACTGCGGCATGAGGATTTGGAACTTGACCCTGATGCTCGTGAAGTGCGCCGGGGCGGTGAAGTGGTGGAGCTGACGTTCAAGGAATTCGAACTGCTGCGTTTGCTGCTTTCCCGTCGCGGAACGGTTCTGACCCGAGACGATATCCTGACTCACGTGTGGGGATACAATTATGTGGGAGAGACCCGTACCGTGGACATGCACATCAAGTCCCTGCGAAAGAAACTTGGAGAAGGGTACATCAGTACAGTGCGCGGCGTGGGATATAAAATTTAAGGAGATTCCTATGAGAGAAACCGGTAATGCACTAAAACGACGTCTGACACTGGCTATTTTCTGTATTACGGCACTGGCGCTGCTCTTGTCTTGTATTGTGGGTCTGCAGGCATTCCGAAATCAGGAGCTGGAAGCAGCCCGTGAGACACTGGAAGAACTGCTTTGTCTGATGGACGCCCAAAACCACGATACAGATCCGGCGGCGCTGTTGGAACAGTTCTCTAAGGCGGCACCCGGTAAGCGTTTTACCGCTATTTCTGCTGACGGTACAGTCGTCGCAGATACTGCGGCTGATCCATCCACACTGGAAGACCATGCGAATCGCCCGGAAATTGAAGCGGCCATGGAAACCGGTCAAGGAGAGGCGATTCGAGCATCGGATACGGTGGGAGTACAAATGCTCTACGAGGCGCGCCGGTTTACCGACGGTATGGTGGTGCGTGTGGCTATGCCGCTTTCTTCGGTAACGGCAGTTGCATGGCGGACAGCGGTGGGATTTATTGTTGCCAGCGCGGTTGCATTGCTTCTGGCATTCCTTTTGGCACGAAAACTGGCTGGAAGAACCGTTGAGCCGGTGGCACAGGCGGAAGAAGCCATTGCTCAGGTGGATGAAAAGCTGCAGACCTCCCGCAGTGAATTTACCGCCAACGTGACCCACGAATTAAAGACTCCGCTGACTTCGATCAAGGGATTTGCGGATATGATCACATCCGGAATCGTGAAAGATCCGGAAGATCAGCATCGATTTATTACAATGATCGGCGTGGAAGCGGATCGGATGATCCAGTTGATCAACGATATTCTCAAAATATCGGAATTGGAAACGGTCGCGGCACCTCAAATCGGTGAAACGGCGGAACTGCTTAGTGTGGCAAATGATGTGGCAGATTTTTTGCGCCCCACGGCAGGTGATGTGACCATCGCAGTGGAGGGAACTGCATGCGAGGCGGCAATCTCTCCTGTCCGTTTGAGAGAACTGGTTGTTAATCTGACAGCAAATGCCGTGAAGTATAATGTTCCCGGTGGGAATGTACATATTTCAGTTGGAAAGGCAGAAGAGGAAAGCGGGAAAGTGTTCCTAAAGGTGGCAGATACCGGCATTGGAATTCCGGAAGAGGCGCAGCCACATGTTTTCGAGCGATTCTATCGAGTGGATAAAAGTCGCTCCAAAAAGGGCGGCGGTACGGGCTTGGGTCTGTCCATCGTTAAACATATAACAGCCCTGTACGGCGGCACAATTGATTTGAAAAGCACTGTGGGCAAGGGAACGACCATTACCATTATGCTGCCTGCGGCAAATACATGAGCCATTACGCCGAAAGTCTTGGAATGAAAAGACTTTCGGCGTTTCCTATGTTTCGTAGGGTGACTTTACGGGTACTAAATGGTACACTGAAAGCAGCAAAGGAGTGAGAACGGTGGACGCGAAATTGACCGGAGAACTGATCGCCCGAAAGAGAAAAGAGCTGGGGTTGTCTCAGGCAGAACTGGCCGAACAGATCCATGTGACCGACAAGGCCATCAGCCGGTGGGAGACCGGACGGGGCATGCCGGCGGTGGAAAGTTTGGAGCCGCTGGCAGAGGCATTGGGGCTGACCGTTAGTGAATTGCTGAGCGGTCGGGAACTGACGCCGGAGGAACTGCCCAAAGCGGCAGAGGTGCAGATTGTGGACAGTTTGAGGAAAAACAAGCGGATGCTGTGGAAGGGCGCGCTGCGCACCGTTCTGGCTTTGGCTGTTCTGGCAGTGCTGTATGTGGGATTTGTTTTAGGCTACCACTTTTTTACCAGCGTGAACGTGGACGATCTGAGCGATTTGGAACGAGCGGCTCAAGAGCAGTATCCGGGCTACTACGCAGTGAAGACGCAAAAACGCGGCGATTACGTAGCGGTGCTGATGCGGCATGAGAATGGTTCCATGCGTATGTGTGTGTACGAGCGGGATGATATTTTTGAAAACCGCTGGTATGGCGGCGGTGGAAAGGGGAACGTGAAACCCGGAGAGCTGACCAGCTGGAATTACGGAAGTCCCCAGAATGAAGCGGTCATCATCATCTGCGGCGGCGATTTGCCGGAGGAAGCGGCCTGCTATATTTTTGGAAACAACGGGACCACCTATCTGCGCCCGGTGGACGAAACCGTTCTGGATGTGTTCGTGATTCCCGACGGCCGTTCGGATATCAACGGGATGCCCATTCTGCTGAATAAGGATTTGAAGACTGTGGATCGGTATAGTCAGTCCTGGGTGGATGATATGCTAATCTTCGAGTAAACTGCGTTATGTTGCGGTTCGTAGCGCGATAGTTGCTGGATGCAACTGGGGATTTTTGTTACAATACAGCCAGAAAGGAGCTGGTTGCATGGCTGCGGCAGGTGGTTATGTGATTTTTATGGTGTTTTACATCATGTTTATTGTGGCTGTTTATTCGTTGATTATTGTATTGCTGATTCTGGCCATTCGCGCCCTATTGAAATACCTGCGCTCGGAAGGGGACAGCAAGAAGAAAGCAGCGGTGCGCAAACCGTTGGGGGAAGCGCTGAAGGAACATCGCCTGCGTTGCCAAATGACCCAGGAGTTTGTGGCTGAGATCATCGGCGTCAGCCGTCAGGCGGTCTCCAAATGGGAAAACGGAACCTCGGAACCCAGTACGACCAATCTGTGTGCGTTGGCAAAACTCTATGACGTTCCCGCGGAGGAACTGCTCCGCGCAGTAAAATTGGATTAAATGATATCGGTTGATTTCGGCCCGCCAAATTGGCGGGCCGATTTTATTTTGCGCTGTGTACATAAAAATTTCCGTCCTCGCCATAATAAGTGCATCAAGGAAAAGGCAGGCAATGCGCATGGATACCTTTACCCTCAAACCGAAACTGTATTTCGGCCCGGACGCGCTGGGTGCTTTGCAGGAACTGGACGGGCGACGAATTCTGGTGGTGACCGATGGTTTTCTGGCATCTTCCGGGCTGCTGAACAAGGTGTGTGCCCGTCTGAACAGCAGCGAAGTGACAGTATTCGATCAGGTGACCCCCGACCCCACTGTGGAACTGGTGGCTCGCGGCGTGCAGCTGCTGCGGGAGTGCCAGCCGGATGTGGTCATTGCCTTTGGCGGCGGTTCCCCTATGGACTGCGCTAAGGCGGTGCGCTGGTGTTCGGGCAGTTCTGCGCCCCTGTGGGCCATTCCCACCACGGCGGGGACCGGATCGGAGATGACTTCCTTTGCCGTTTTGACCGACACCGAAAAGGGAATCAAGCATCCTCTGGTGGATGATGCGTTGCTGCCGGATGCAGCCATTTTAGATGCATCCCTACTGGACGGTGTGCCACCTTCGGTGACGGCAGACACGGGTATGGATGTGCTGACCCACGCGGCAGAGGCCTATGTTTCCGTGGGCGCTACTCCTTTTACCGATGCGCTGGCGGAAAAAGCCTTTGTGCTGGCCTATCAGAACCTGTTGGGTGCATACCGGACACAAGGAGGTTCGCCGGAAAAGGAGGCCATGATGTATGCGTCCTGTTTGGCAGGCATCGCCTTCAATGCCGCCGGATTGGGCATCTGCCACAGTCTGGCTCACGCGCTGGGCGGGCGGATTCACATGCCCCACGGACGGCTGAATGCCATGCTGCTGCCCCGGGTGATCGCCTTTAACGCGCAGGAGGAGAAAGCAGCCCGACGATACGCCAAGCTGGCGCAGCTTTGCGGATTGGCCGCCTCGCCCCGTACCCTGTCTGCGGCATTGAACCGAATGTTGACGGCCCTAAAACTGCCTAAGACCCTGACCGTGGATGACCCCAAAGCGGTTGCGGCCGCAGCCATGGAAGACCGCTGCACGGCGACCAATCCCCGAAGTCCATCCTTAGTGCAATTGGAGAGTATCTTGCGGGAGTTGGCACAATGACGGAACAGCTTTTATCGGTCGGGATCGACATTGGTACTTCCACCACCCAGCTGGTTCTGTCCAAGCTGACGCTGGAGAATCAGTCCAACCCGTTTTCCATTCCGCGAATTGCCATTTCAGACAAAGAAGTGGTGTATCGCAGCGATATCCACTTCACACCATTACTGGATGAGCGCACCATTGATGCCCAGGGTGTGCGGGATATCGTGGCGGAGGAGTACCGCAAGTCAGGGTATGACAAAAATCAGGTGCAGACCGGCGCGGTCATCATTACCGGCGAAACGGCTCGGAAGGAGAACGCGCGGCAGGTGCTGGACTCTCTGGCCGGATTTGCCGGGGACTTTGTTGTAGCAACGGCAGGGCCTGATTTGGAATCGATTTTGGCGGCACGTGGAGCGGGTATGGATGAATACTCTGAGGAGCATAAATGTAAATTATTACACTTTGACATCGGAGGCGGCACCTCAAATCTGGCTCTGTATGACAATGGGGAGCTGGTCGCCACCGGCTGCTTCGATGTGGGCGGACGGCTGATCAAGGTGGATGAAATGCAGACCATCACCTATATTACCCCCAAACTGCGGCAGATGTATCCTCAACTTGAAGTGGGCAGACGAGTAACGGAAGTGGATTTGACGCCTATGGTCGGAGCTTTGGTTCGGGCGCTGGAACAGGCGGCAGGGTTGGCAGAGGGAACCGACCGCATGGAACAGTTCCGTACCGCGGACACCCGATGGACACCGCCGAAAGGGGTGACCCATCTGTCCTTTTCCGGCGGTGTGGCAGACTGCATGTTTGATCCTCCGACTCAGGAGTTTGCCTACCGGGACATTGGCGTGCTGCTTGGAAAGGCGATTATGGGGTCCCCGGCTTTGAACCGGGTGGAGATGGTTCGAGGGATGGAAACGATTCGAGCCACAGTGGTAGGAGCGGGAACACACACCACGGATATTTCCGGGTCAACCATTTTCTACCGGGACATGCAGTTTCCGCTGAAAAACATTCCCATTCTGAAGCTGACCCGTGCAGAAGAAGATGCGGATGAGCAGACGTTGTCCTCTGCCATTGGGGAAAAGCTGCGCTGGTTTGCCGATGAAGGCGGCTTGAGTCAAATCGCCCTTGGGATGCGGGGGTGGAACAGTCCGTCCTATGAGCGGATCCGATCCGCGGCTCGGGCCATTTCCCGGGGAACGGAGCCACTGCGAAAAGAGGGACTCCATCCCATTGTTGTAGTAGAGCAGGACATGGCCAAGGTGCTGGGACAGGCGCTGGCGGCTCAGGTGGAGGGACCGTTGCTGAGCTTGGACGGCGTAGGTGTGGAGAACGGTGATTATATCGATATCGGTGCGCCGGTGGCAGGCGGAACGGTGCTGCCGGTTGTCATTAAAACACTGGTGTTTAACAAGGAGGAATCCATAGGATGATTTTAAAAACCAAGCTGTTGGGGCAGGTCTACAACTTCCCCGACATTCGCACGGTCATGGCAAAAGCCAATGAGGAAAAATCGGGCGACGCCTTGGCGGGTATCGCTGCCGAAAATGCCGCCGAGCGTGTGGCAGCCAAGGTGGTCTTGTCTGAGCTGACATTGGCAGACCTGCGCAACAATCCTGCTGTTCCCTACGAGCAGGACGAGGTCACCCGCATCATTCAGGATGATGTGAACGAAAAAATCTATGCCCAGATCCGCAACTGGACAGTGGCAGAACTTCGAGAGTGGCTTCTGGATGAAAAAAACGATTCAGCGGCCATCCGGCGTATCAGCCGGGGACTGACTTCCGAGATGATTGCGGCTGTGGCCAAGCTCATGAGCAATATGGACTTGATTTACGCGGCCAAGAAAATGCCGGTCACAGCTCACTGCAATACCACCATCGGTCTGCCCGGTACCCTGTCCGCCCGGCTGCAGCCCAACCATCCCACGGATGACCCGGACGGCATCATGGCATCCCTGTTGGAGGGTCTAACCTATGGCATTGGTGACGCTGTTCTGGGATTAAACCCGGTGGATGACAGTGTGGAAAGTGTCACCCGGGTGCTGGAGCGGTTCCATGAGATTCGCAATCGTTGGGAGATTCCCACACAGATCTGCGTTCTGGCCCATGTGACGACTCAGATGGAGGCTATCCGCCGGGGTGCGCCCTGTGATCTGGTGTTTCAGTCCATTGCCGGCAGCCAGAAGGGCAACGAAGCCTTCGGGTTTAACGCCCAGACCATTGAGGAGGCCCGTCAGTTGGCGTTGCGGGACGGCAACGCGGAAGGTCCTAATGTCATGTACTTCGAAACCGGTCAGGGCTCCGAGTTATCCAGCGAAGCCCACAACGGCTGGGATCAGGTGACCATGGAGGCCCGGTGCTACGGCTTCGCCAAGCGGTTTCAGCCCT
>CAZDXX010000056.1:0-8345 GCA_964509595.1 uncultured Oscillospiraceae bacterium | reverse complement strand
AATCATCAGGGGCAGACGGCCGTAAACGATCAGTTCCAGATCAATGGCCTTGGACAGGTCACGAATTTGAGACAGACGGGACTCGAAGGATGCGGTAGCCGAGCGGAAACCAAGACGTTTCAGTTCCTTCAGAGTCTGAGAGTTGTATGCGCCAATGCCGAAATCGGCTCGCACATTCATACCGGCATCCCGGGCGGGACGAACAAGACCTAAGGTGCCGACCAAGGCGTCCGTGATGCCCATGGCCCGCACGGCATCCAGATTCTGCTTCAATTGAGCCTTTTCGTTGTCCCACAGGATGCGGGGCAGAGTGACGGCCACGGGAATACCTTTTGCCTGGATGCGCTCCACCACGTCGGGGTTGGCGGCGGCTTCAGCCACGGGAAGGTAAATCAAGGCAGGACCCAAATTCAGCAATTCCTGGGATACCTGCTTGGCGTGAGAAAGGGAAAATGTAATGACCGGTTCCTCTCGGCGGCCTTCATATCGCACGCCGGGGTGGAATTCTTCTTTCCGGCGCTTGGGTGGAGCACTGCGCTGAGCGGCCAGATCTTCCAGCACTTGGCGGCGCATGGCGTTCAGGGCGGACAGGGGCAGAGACAGGCTGTTCTTGACGTGAGCCTTGACCTCGGTGCACAGGAACGGAGTGCCACCGGTTTTGGACAACTGCGTGCAAACTTCTTCTTTGGTCAGCGGACGATTGCGGGCGGCTTCGGGAACGGGACCCTCGGCAGTAGCCACGCGGCCCTCATCATCTTCGACTCCCACTTTAGCAGGTTCGCCGGGGAGAAGCATGGCGTAAAAGGTTACAGGGACTCGGGGGTTCTCACGGCTGTAAGAAGCCTTTGCCTGCGCAAACAGCTCTTTGGGTTCCGGTTCCTTTTCGCGGACGCCAAACATGGCGGGTCCGGTTTTGTTGATATAGTATCCATCAGAAAAGCCCTGACGGGAGAAAGCGGTCTGCAGTTGACGAATCTCATCCTGGGTAGGCTCCCGATTTTCACGAATTAGCTTGGAGTAAATTCCGGTGACCACAGCCACGTACTCCGGACGCTTCATGCGGCCTTCGATTTTTACGCAGGCCACGCCCATCTTGCGCAGTTCGCGCAGATATTGAGCCAGGGACATATCCTTCAGGGACAGGGGGTAACTGTCGGCGGCATCGCCCCAGCCGTAATTCAGACGGCAGGGCTGAGCGCAAAGACCGCGGTTTCCGCTGCGACCGCCGATGACCGAGGAGAAAAAGCATTGGCCGGAGTAGCACATGCACATGGCTCCGTGCACAAACACTTCGATTTCTATGGGAGAGTGGGTACAGATATGCTCAATTGCCTGACGGGACAACTCACGAGAGAGCACGACGCGGTCCAGGCCCAAATCGGCCGCCATTTTTACGCCGTCCAGAGAGTGTAGGGACATTTGGGTGGAGGCGTGAAGGGGGATATCGGGCACTGTCTGGCGCAGCATGCGCAGCACACCCAAATCCTGAACCAGAATTGCGTCCGCGCCCATGTCAGACATTTCAGCGGCCACCTTGGCGGCGGCGGGCAGTTCTCGGTCAGTCAACAGAGTGTTCATGGTCAGATAGACCTTAGTGCCCCGTAAATGGCAATAGGAAATCGCCGCCGCAGCCTCTTCTTTTGAAAAGTTTTTCGCGTTGCGGCGGGCGTTGAAATTTCCATATCCCAAATAAACGGCATCAGCCCCCGACTGCACCGCGGCGGTAACAGCCTCCGGCGAGCCGGCAGGGGCGAGCAATTCCAATCGATTTGACATGTTGTTTAACGCTTGTTTTGCAGCTTGAAGATTTCGCGCTTGGCCTCGGACAGTTCCTGCTTGACCTTGGCGCCCTCTTCCAGATATTCCTTCAGCTGGCGGCGTAGGTTCTCATTTGCTTCCATCTCTTTGAAATACTCTTCGGCAATATTCATAGAGGCCAGAATGGCGCTGTCGGCCAGGGACAGGTGGCTGCCATTCATGACTTCGCTCACTTTCTTATCCACGTGGGCGGCGATCTTTTCTACCGCAGCGGCATCTTGATCAGCAATCAGGGTGTAGTCCTGTTCAGCAATGGTAACGGTTACTCTGTTTTTCATAAAAGGCCCCTCCCGCATTTATTTATACATAAAAAATTATACCACATATATACAGAAATGAGAAATGAAATTATCATGAATTTTGCGAGTTTTTGGGGGTTATTTTGTTTTCGCCGGCAACTCGCTGACCAAAGCGCTGCCCAGAATGAGGACAGCACCAACCACACCCGTCCAGCCCATTTGCTCATTCAAAAGCAAGGCGGACAGAATGATAGCCACAATGGGATCGATATAGCTGAAAATGGCGGCGGTCTGTGCGTTCAGATCTTTCAGCGAGCCAAAGTACATGGCGTAAGCGATTCCGGTATGAACAATACCGACAACCAAAAGCAATCCTATAGCAAGAGGAGTGGTCTGCAGAACTGAGATATCCTCGGTCAGCAGAATATAGGGCAAAACGGTCAGGGCGGCAATGCCAAGCTGCATGATGGTGCGGTCATTGGCCGAAATGTTGTTCATTTTCTTGTTCAGCAGAACGACGGTGGCATAGAACACCGCTGCACCCACACCCAACAGGATACCCGCTAACTCGCGGATGGAAGAAATGCCGCTGTCCAATATCCCTGAGATGAAAACCATACCGACCAAAGAAACCACAACGCAGAGCAGTTTACGGATGGTCAGACGCTCGCGCAATACAAACGGAGACGCCAGCAGCACAAACATGGGAGCCAGATAGTAACACAGGGTGGCGGTAGCCACCGTAGTGAAACGATAGGCTTCAAACAGAAGGATCCAGTTGATACCGATGGCGGCACCGGATAGAATTAGGACAAGAGCGTTTTTTCGGATGGCGGCGGTATCCAGTCTTTTGTGCCGCAGAGCCATGACCAGTAACAGGAACAGCATACCGATCAGGCCGCGTACACAGGCAATTACACTGGAGGGAAGTGGAATGTAGCGGACAAACAGACCGATGGTGCCGAAAATAAACATGGATGAGATCAGTTTCAGTTTTGCAGTAGCCATAAAAGTACTCCTGAATTCAGATTATGATGTGGCATTATTTTATCATTTTGCGATAGTATCTACAAGAGAAACCCTCTTCTTTGCTATTTACGACAGCAAATTTTTCGTGTACAATAATAAAACTAAGTTGCGAGGAGGTGTCAAAATGGCGGAATTGATTTTAGGCCAGGTGGTTTCCCTGTCCGGTGAGGCTGCGGATAAGCTGATTTCCTGCGGAGAAGGAGACGCGGCACTTCTGTGTCTGGCTCTGCTGCGCCATAGCGACACCGAAAAAGCACGAAAGGCTCTGCGCTGGACGCAGGACCGCACCGAGAAGGCGTGGTCCGCTTTGGCGCGGCTTGGTCTTGTAGCGGCAGAAAAGGTGCCGGAGCCGGAGTACATACCGCTGGAGCCGGAGAGCCCTCCGGACTACCTGCGTGCCGACATTATGACGGCTATGGAGGAGGAGACCACGTTCCGAAGTCTGTATCAGGCGGTGGAACGGCGATTGGGGAAAAAACTGTCCGATGCCGATTTAAAAAGTCTATATGAAATCTACGATTTCCTGGCATTGCCGGTGGAAGTGATTTTGCTGATGATTACCCGATGCGTGGAAGAGTTTCAGGAGAAATACGGCCCCGGACGCTTGCCGCGTATGGCGCTGATCAAAAAGACCGCCTATGCATGGCGTCGCATGGGAATCGATACCGCTGAGGCGGCAGAAGAGTACCTGATGAGTCAAAGCCGTCTGCGCGCCCGGGAAAAAGAACTGCTGCCCTTGCTGGACATTACCGGCCGCGCACCTGTGGAACGGGAACGGGAGTATCTGGACGCATGGGTGGAAATGGGGTTCCCGGACGATGCTATCCGCTTGGCCTACGAGCGCACGATCATGAAGAAGCAGGCGCTGAACTGGCCCTATATGAATTCTATTTTGAAAAGCTGGCATACAAAGGGGCTGCACACGGTGGCTGATATCATGGCAAGGGATTCCGATCCCAAACAAAAAAAGAACGCCCCTGCCGCACAAAATCCGCAGGATGCAGGCGACCGCCTGCGCCGGGATATGGAGTGGCTGGAGCAATTTGCCAAGCAAAACGAGAGGGGGTAATCGATCATGTCATACGATGCCGCTGTACTGCGCCGTGCAACCGCGCGGTTGGAGGAGCAGAAACGTCAGCGCCAGCGAGATTTGGAGAAGCGCCGTGCCGAAGTGGAACTGCGGGTACCCCGTGTGATGGAGATCGATGCCCGCCTGCGCCGCACCCTGTTGGATGTGGCACGTGCTACCTTCCGAGGCGGAGATCCGACAAAGGAGATCGAGGCCTTGCGGGACGAGAATTTGGCCCTGCAGGCGGAGCGAGAGCGTTTGCTGACCGCTGCCGGTTACCCCAATGACGTATTGGAAGACAAGCCGGCTTGTTCCAAGTGTCAGGACAAGGGGTGGGTCGGCTCCCGTATGTGCGATTGCCTGAAGGTCCTCTGTACACAGGAGCAGATCAAGGAACTGTCCAAGTTGCTGGATTTGGGGGAGCAATCCTTCCAAAACTTCCGGCTGGATTATTACTCTACGGAGCCTTGGCCCAACATGGGAACATCTCCCCGGGAAAATATGACTCGTGTTCTGGATGTTTGCCGCAATTACGCACACAAGTTTGGGAAATTCTATTTTGATAACCTGTATCTGTACGGTGCACCCGGTCTGGGCAAGACCTTCTTGTCTGCCTGTATTGCACGGGTAGTGTCCGAGAATGGTTTCTCTGTGGTATATGACACAGCGGGCAATATCTTCGCCGCGTTTGAGGCGCAGAAATTTTCCAGGGACGAAGAGGATACCCGGGATGCCCGAGAGGAGATCAATCGTTACCTGAACTGTGATCTGCTGATTTTGGACGATCTGGGCAGTGAAATGACCACCGCTCTGACGCAGGCAAACCTGTATACCCTCATCAATACCCGATTGACCGGCGGGAAACGAACGGTGATTTCCTCCAACCTGTCTCCCGATGAGGTGCGCCGGCGCTACACGCCTCAGATCGCATCCCGTCTGGAGGGTGAGTTCCGTGCCTTGCCGTTCTTCGGCTCGGATATCCGCCTGAAGCGGTCCATGTAACTACATAAAATGCGAACAGCGCAGCGGCAATCGCCGCTGCGCTGAGTGTTTTTATGGCAGTTCCACATCGAAGTAAAACTCCATCTCATAGGTCGTGTCACGTACGGTGTGGAAACGACCCGTTACCGTGTAATGGGCGCTGTATGGAGCCAGTTCCAAGATGTTGTCCGTCAGGTCAAAACTTTGAACGATGTAGGAGTCGGTACGATCCCAGTTCTCCACTTGAATCGAATAAGTGTTTTGAATAGGCGCATAGGAAAACGATAGGTGTACCTGCGTGACCGGGAAGCCGGATACGCCGCCCACGCCGGCGTTGAGCATCCACTCTCCAACTTCCTGAACCACTCCGCCTTGCTCCCAGCGCAGAACGGTGGATTCTGCGTACATCAGTTGTGTGACATCATCATTGAAATCCATCATCATCTGGGGTGGCTGCGGTGCGGGGTCGGGATTTGGGGCGTCGAAATCCAACAGGGACTCAATGTAGTTCCAGTCGACATCCGTCTCCAGCAGGAAGGTCAGTTCACCGAAATTGTCGTAGGGAATGTCGGCAAAAAGCACTCCATCGCACAACTCGAACCGGGTCAGGCTCTGCTCTGCCCCGTCCACGATCTCGGCGTAGTTTACATACAACTGCCGTTTCCCATCGGGGTAATCTCCCAGGTAGACCTGCTTCACGGTCAAGGAGGCCAGGTAGTCAGTCAGTGCCTCCTCCTGCCAATCGTAAATAGCACGATAGCCCGTAATTCCGTCGTCCCAGGTTTGGTACATGCTGACATTGTCGATGGCGATTCCTGCCGGGGCTTGGGTAAAAATCAGCTCTTCCACGGTGTCAGGGCTGTCGGTCAGGGCCAGAGTGCCGGGAAGAAGCATAAGCAGGAACAGGGCGACGCCCACAGCCATAGCTCCGGACAGTCGTTTCTGGGGTTTTACCACATTTTTCAAACGATAACGCAGGGCCGAGGCCGCAGCGGACAGGCAGGTGGTATAGCCTGTGCTGCTGCCTGCGGTGCGCAGCAGCAGGTCGGCGTACTGTTGCCGGGTGGGTTCATCGGCGTGGCACAGGACCAGTTCATCGCAGCTCAGTTCCAAATCCTCCGACACCTTCCGCCGAGCGATCCAGATCAGGGGGTTAAACCAGCAAAGAGCCGCGAAGAACCCCAACAGGGCTTTGGAGCGGGTGTCGGCACGCTGAATGTGGTGCAGCTCATGCCGGAAAATTAGCTCCAGTTCCTCTGGCGTATAGTTTGTGTGGGGCAACACCAGCCGCATGGTCCTGGAAAAGCAGCCGATGGTCAAAGGGGTGTGAGCCTGTTTCGACACTACTAGGGGGATAGAGTGTTTTGCGTTCCCTCGCTTCTGTTCATATTCCCATTGGGCCAGAATCTCTCCGTCTTGGACGGGGGTGGCGTCCTGCAGCAGTGTCCTTCGATAGCGTAAGTGGGATATGATCTGCCAAAGCAGGACGACAGCGAAGCCTCCGATCCACACTGGGGCAAGGAACTGGAGCCAGCGGCGGGGCAGGGTCAGCGCCAGCAGCGGGGTCTGCTTTCCTGCACCCAGATAAATGGTGTAATACAGGAAATTGGGAACCAGCCACAAAGCGGCACAGGCGTTGGGACTGATCAAGCGCCGCAGCAGGGGAAGCACACAGAGCAGAATAGCGTAATAGACACTGAGGTATAGAAACAGTGTGGCCCCATAGGCCAGCAGTGTAGTCCCTGCCAGCATCCAGTTTCCTAGCAGACCAACCATCAGAACGAGGATCACTAGGAATAGGGGGAGCAGCAGGGGTTCCACCAGGGGAGCAGTCTCCCCCGCATGCCTGTCCGAGCCGGGCAGAGCGGTCTCCGCCTTATGGCGCTTGTGGTAGGCAAACATAGCCGCGCACGCCAGCAGCAAGCCGATGGTCAGCTTCCAGGCCATTACAGACCTCCCTTCTCCAACAGGGAGCGCAGTTCTTCGATGTCTTCACGGCTCAGGCCGCTGTCACACAGAGCGGCAGCGAAAGTACTCATGTTTCCACCGCAGAGATTTTCCACAAAACGCTTACTTTGGGTGGCCAGATAATCGTGCTTGCTGATCAGCGGCGTATAGCAGTTGGTGCGGCCCTGCTTTTCGGCCCGCAGGAACCCCTTTTCGGTCAGGCGGGTCAACAGGGTTAGAATGGTAGTGGCCGCCATGGGATGGTCGCGGCACAGAATGGCTTCAATATCGGTTCGTGCCACTGGAGGTGTGCACTCCCACACGGCGTTCATCACTTCCAACTCGGCATCGGGCAGACGACGAATGGTTTCACGCATATCAAACACCTCTTTTCTACGATTGTAGAATTACAATTATATTTTACAAATGTAGAATATAATTGTCAAGTGATTTCCAAAGAAAAAAAGAGAACGGCTTAATTGCCGTCCTCTTCGATAATTTTAACAGGCTTTTTGGTGACCTGAACTTCCACCACGCGGGGGCCGTCACACTGGGTTACCACGACGGTCAGATCGTTATACGTAAAAGAGTCGCCCACATCGGGAATGCGTCCAAAGTGATTGATGACCCAGCCGCTGACGGTGGGGAATTCCGGTTCTTCGTCCAGCTCCAGCAGCTCAAACAGGTCTTCCAAATCGGCGGTACACAGGACTTTGTATGTCCATTCGCTGATGGGTTGGATTTCTTCTACGATCTCATCATGTTCATCCCAAATCTCACCGACCAGTTCTTCCAGAATATCTTCCAGAGTCACAATGCCCACGGTGCCGCCGTACTCGTCAACGACCACGGCCATATGGGCCCGGCTTTTTTGCAGCAGGGAAAACAGCTGAAAGGTTTTAATGCCCGGAGTAACGAACATGGGGGTGGTCATGATCTCTTCCAGAGGTTTGTTTTCGTTGCGGGGGTCGTAGAAATCCTTCTGGTTCAGAATGCCCACAATGTTGTCAATGGACTCGCGGTAGACGGGCAAGCGAGAGAAGTTGCTTTCGGTAAATACCTTTCGGACTTCCTCGCGGGAATCTTCAATGTCTACGGCCTCCACATCCACACGAGGGATGAGAATGTCGGCGGCATCAATATCGTAAAATTCAATGGCGCTGCGCAGCAGTTCGCCTTCGTTGGCGTTGATACCGCCATCGCTTTCGGCCTCATCCACCAAAGTCAACAGCTCTTCTTCTGTGATGCCGGGGTCTTCCGGC
>CAZDXX010000055.1:2160-8501 GCA_964509595.1 uncultured Oscillospiraceae bacterium | reverse complement strand
TCCACAACGCTGCCCTGCACACTCCCGAAGCTTTGCCCGGCATTATTGAAAACCTGCTGCAGGAGGGCTATTCCTTTGTCCCCATTTCGCAGATCATTCTGGACGGCGAGTACACCATCGACCATACCGGCCGTCAATGCCCAGTCAGTTAAGCCTTTTACTTTGCTTGTTAGCAAATCACTTACCGTGCCAGCCGCAAAAACATCTCCACCGCTGTTTCGATAAGTTGGTCCGGAAAATCAAACGCTGCCGTATGTAAGGGCGCATGTTCTCCATCTCCCAAATAAAATATGGCTCCCGGAATCTGTTTTGTGTAGTAACCAAAATCCTCAGAAGCCCGAAACTTCTCTTTCATCTCTTCAACAGGAATTCCCAAATCGTGTGCGGCATGTTTGACCTTTTCCACTGCCCAAGGATGATTTCTGGTTTCCGGAAAGGAGTCTTCATAGGCAAACGAACAAACCAACCCATACTGAGCCGCTTTTTTCTGCGCCAACTCTTCCAGCGTTTTGCGCAGGGTATCCATTTCTTCTTCAAACTCTCCTCGAATGGTTAACAACAGTTCTCCATATCCGGCACTGGTACCAAAGGCACGTTCTCCCACATTCACCCGAATTACAGTAATCAGAGTCATTCCCTGCCACCGCTCAGGCTGGATCAACTCAGGAATAGCATGAATGATCTCAGCTATCGCGAAGGCCGGGTTGCGCCCATTTTCCGGATAAGAGGCATGAGATTTCACCCCGGTAAATTGCAGGATCATGCCCGTTGACGCAAATTGAGCCACTCCATCCGGCACAGCCACAGCCCCTAGAGATACTCCCGGCAAGTTATGAAATGCGTAAATTTCAGAAATATCATTCTCTTTCAAAATTTCTGCGCACTCAGCCGCTCCCTGCCCGATTTCTTCCGCGTGTTGAAAAATTAAGAAGACATTTTTGTCAACCGCTTCGTGCTCCAGCTCCAATCCGAACGCCGCCAAAGCCGCACTATGTCCGTCATGGCCGCACTTGTGCCCTACTCCGGGACGCTGGGACGCGTAGGGCACCAGCTCTAAAGGCTCATCCACCGGTACCGCATCCATATCCGCCCGAAATGCCACGGAGGGTTTCCCTTCGCCAGCCCAATGGACAGCATAGAACCATTGCCCACGATCAATCACCCTCAAGCTGGTATTCTTCTGTAAAAACTCCATTAACCTCGCTTTTGTCCATTCCTCATGCATAGACAATTCCGGATGTCTGTGCAATTCATGCCTCAGTTCTACCGCCAACTGATAATTCTCTTGGTTCACTCCGTCCATCCCTTTCCCTTTTGTCAACTTGTTATTACGTTTAAGTATATACCCACACACCGAGAAAAGCAAAAATCCTGTTAAAAAAACGAACCTGCCGCAGAAAATCCTGTGGCAGGTTTGTTCTGTTTACAGATTGTTTTGTCTGGGCATTTTATTACATTCTGTTGCGTCATCTTTGCCGCTATTGAAATACGACAATATCAGCCCATGTAAAGTCCGCCGCTGACATTCAGTACCTGACCTGTCAGGTAGGCACTTTCTTCGCTTGCCAGATAGCAGACCGCCTCAGCGAGGTCATCCGGCGTTCCAAGCCGACCAAGAGGAATATAGGGAAGCACATCCTTGGGATCCGGCTCGTTTGGTTTGCGCGGGTCCACACGGGGAATGGCACCTTTGCAAATGCTGTTTACCGTAATTCCGTATTTGGAAAGGCGGGCTGCGCAGTTCAGAGCCAGAGACAGAACCGCTCCTTTGCCCACGGCATTCGCAAAGCTCTCCTGTGTACCGCCGCGGCGGCCTTCCACCGTGGTCATGAAAATCACGCGAGGGGCCTTGCTCTGCTTCAAATACGGAAGCACATTGCGTAGTGCGCGATACGGCAGGCTACACAGGTGGTTTACAGAATCCATCAGCATCTCTACCGTGACATCCTCGATTTCAGCAAGCACACCATTATCACCGTTATTGACTACCAAAACATCAATAGATCCGTACTTTTCAGCAATCTTCTTAAAGCAATCGTCTTCGCCATTCCCTTCACCGGGTTTCCCTACACGCTCCTGGATCGCCTCGCACATGCCCGTGGCGCCGGCAGCACGAACTTCGTCAATCAGAGACTGCGCTGCTTCCGGAACATTGTGCGTCATCATAACGACATTCATGCCACCCATGCACATCTGTTTCACGATTGATCGTCCATCGCCTGCCGTGGCACCGATAATGACACATGTTCTTCCTTTTAATGTCTGCATACCCGACTCCTCCTGTTTATGATCCGCTTCCGATGCAAATCCACAGCGGCAGCTGTCGTTTACATACCTTAGCATTCCTTTTTATATCTGAATGTATTTGACCTGTCTAGCGGTTTTATTATATATATAATACCATAAATTACAAGCAGAAACGCTACTTTAATCTTGCAATCATGGTATCAAACGCTCGTTCTGTTTCCCCTGCGCAGTTAACCCTAGGCTTTTTGTTCCCCAATCCATGTTTTTTCTCTGCATTTTTACATTAGCAAATCCACCAAAAAACGCCCTGAATGCAACAACATTTTCCGAGCTTATCTCCCCTTTTTTCTTCAAAAAAGAGTTTTCATTCGTTGTTTTTCACAAAAACAAACGTTGAATGTTGGGACTCTTTCCCTTGCGTTTATTTGCTGTTTTTGTTATAATATAGCAGCGGTTATTCATGTACACTTGTCCTTCGTACGTGGACACCCACATAATAAGGCAGGGTCCACTGTCCCTGCAGGAATTAGGAGGAAATTATTTTGAAAAAGTTGATTGCTCTGCTCTTGGCTTGCGCAATGATTTTTGCTCTGTGCGCAGGTTGCGGCAACTCTTCCAGCGATGACTCCGCTGAGAAGGTCATCAAGATCGGCGTCTATGAACCCCTCTCCGGCGACTCCGCTTCCGGCGGCAAGAAGGAAGTCCTGGGCATGCAGTATGCTAACGCAGAGACTCCCACCATCGAAGTGAACGGCCAGACCTATAAGATCGAGCTGGACATCTCCGACAACGGCTCTTCCACTGACAAGGCTCCCTCTGCAGCTTCCAAGCTGGTCAGTGACGACGTTGCAGTGGTTCTGGGCTCCTACGGCTCCGGCGTTTCCATCGCTGCCAGCGACATCTTCAATGATGGCGGCATCGCTGCCATCGGCGTGACCTGCACCAACCCCAACGTCACCGCCGGCAACGACCACTATTTCCGTATTGCCTTCCTGGATCCCTTCCAGGGCACTGTTCTGGCTAACTTCGCTATGTCCGAGTTCGGCGCCAAGACCGCTTACCTGCTGGGTGAGGCCGGCAACGAGTACGACCAGGGTCTGGTCGCTTACTTCGAGGAAGCCTTTGTTGCCGCCGGCGGCAAGGTCGAGAAGGACACCTTCCCCACCAACAACTCCGACTTCACCTCTTATCTGAACAAGGCTAAGAGCGTGGGCGCCGACGTTATCTTCGCTCCCGTCTCCATCGCTTACGCCACTCAGATCATCACTCAGGCCAACTCCCTGGGCATCGAGTGCCCCGTCCTGGGCCCCGACACCTACGACGACAACATGGTTCTGGAAGCCGCTAAGGGCACCAGCGTTGACGTCTACGTTTCCACCTTCTATCAGGAAGGCGGCTCTCCCGAGTTCGACGCAGCTATCAAGGAATACATCAACACCAACGAGGACGCTATGACCAACAATGGCGGCAACGACACCATCTCTGCTGTTACCGCTATGGGTTATGACGCTTACTACGTCGCTCTGGAAGCCATCAAGGCTGCCAACAGCGTGGATCCCGCTGACATCAAGGCTGCTCTGTGGGATGTGAACTACACCGGCGTGACCGGCGTGATTACCTTTGATGAGATCGGTGACGCTAACCGCGACACCGCATACATCAAGCACATCACTGCTGACGGCACTTGGGAACTGGCTACCGTCCAGACCGCCGGCTAATTCCAATTGCACAATTGATTTATCCACTTGGCGGGGGCATAACGCCCCCGCCAAGTGGTGCCTTTACGAAGGCTTGGGCTGCCTCGAAAAAGGCCGAATTTGGCCCTTTTCGAGACAGCCCAAATCTACAAAAGGAGGAAACATCCAAGTGGAATATATCATTTCCATTCTGCTTTCCGGCATCTCGGTCGGCGGACAGTATGCTTTGATCGCCATCGGCTACACCATGGTGTACGGTATTCTGCGTCTGATCAACTTCGCCCACGGCGATGTGTTCATGGTCGCCGGTCTGCTGGGTATCTATCTTTCCAGCAGCATGCCGTTGTATGTGGCTTTGCCGCTGGTCATTGTAATCACTGCGATCCTTGCATTCTTTATCGAGCGCGTAGCTTACCGCCCCCTGCGTCAGGCGCCCCGTATGTCGGTCATGATCTCCGCCATCGGCGTCAGCTATCTGTTGCAGAATACCGCTACCTACGTCACCGGCGGACAGCCCATGACTTATCCCACCATTCCCGGCTTGTCCAGCACTGTTAACATTGCCGGCACTCCCATCAAGTGGGTTGTCATCCTGACCCCCATTCTGGTAATCATTCTGGTTGTTCTGCTGACTCAGCTGATCAATCACACCAAGGTGGGCATGGCCATGCGCGCCGTCTCCAAGGACTTTGAGACAGCTCAGCTGATGGGCATCAAGATCAACTCCGTTATCTCTATTACTTTCGTCGTTGGTTCCATCCTGGCCGCTATTGGCTCTATCCTGTATTTCACCAACTATAATGCCGTCACCCCCACCATTGGCGCTTTGCCCGGCCTGAAGGCCTTCGTGGCTGCCGTGTTTGGCGGTATCGGCTCCATCCCCGGCGCTGTGATCGGCGCTTTCATTATCGGCATCTGCGAGACGATCATCAAGGGTCTGCCCTCCGCATGGGATGTGTCCGTGTTCTCCGACGCCTTCACCTTCGCTCTGCTCATCGTCATTCTGGTGTTTAAGCCCACCGGTCTGTTCGGCGAGAAGGCCACTGATAAGGTTTAAGGAGGTGCTCATATGAACAATCAAAAGAAAATCAAGAAAAGCACACTTCTTTACCTTGCCATTGCCATTATTGTGCTGGCTCTGATCGTTGTGTTGGAAAATCTCAGTTCCTTCATCCCGAGTGTCCCCGCTGTATTAAAACCCACCAGTCTGCTGTTTACCGTGCTGAAAAAAGCCGCAGTTTACTCTCTGGTTGCCGTCTCCATGAACCTGCTGACCGGCTTTACCGGTTTGTTCTCGCTGGGGCAGGCGGGCTTCATGTTGCTGGGCGCGTACACCTACGCCATCCTGACCGTCCCCATGGCTGACAAGGATCAGGTTTACTATCTGTTCGGCGGCTCTTCCGTGAACTTCTCTCTGCCCGACCTGTTCGGCGGTGTTGACACCGTTCCGGGATTGATTCTCGGTGTTTTGGTCGCCATCATTCTGGCCGGCTGCGTGGCAGCAATCTTCGCCTGGCTGATCGGTCTGCCCGTTCTTCGCCTGAAAAGCGACTATCTGGCTATTGCCACTTTGGGCTTCGCCGAGATTTTGCGTGCCGTCTTTCAGTGGCAGAAACTGGGCCCCATCACCAACGGCGCAAATATGATCAAGAACTTCCCCACTTTCTCCAGCTTTAACATCACCAATGCAGCAGGCAAGACCGTTCTGCGTCTGTCCACATTTGTCCCCTTCCTGGTGGCCATCGTCTGCATCGTACTGATCGTTATGCTAATCAACTCCTCCTATGGCCGCGCCTTCAAGGCTATCCGTGAAGACGAGATTGCTGCGGAAGCTATGGGTATTAATCTGGCCAAGCACAAGCGTCTGGCTTTCTGCATCTCCTCCTTCTTCTCCGGCATCGGCGGTGCTCTGTTTGCTATGTACGCCACCAACGCTCAGGCCAAGGTCTACACCACCACCATGACCTATGAGATCCTGCTGATCGTGGTCATCGGCGGCATCGGCTCGGTCTCCGGTTCTTGCATCGCCACCCTGCTGTATGTGGCCTGCTCCGAATGGTGGCTGCGTTTCCTGGACGAGAAGACGACCATTGGTTCCTTCGAAGTCCCCCTGCTGCGTGACGGCTTCCGTATGGTGGTCTTCTCCATCATCATCATGATCGTGGTGCTGTTCTTCCGCAAGGGCATCATGGGCAACAAAGAGTTGCCAGCCTTGGTCAGCGGTTTCAGAAAGCGCAGTACACAGAAAAAAGCACAGAAAAATGAGGAGGTGGCGCAATGAGCAAGAATGTGCTGTCCATGGAGCATGTGACCATGCAGTTCGGCGGCGTCATTGCCGTCAACGACCTCTCTCTGGAAGTTAACGAGGGCGAGATCGTTGCTTTGATCGGCCCCAAC
>CAZDXX010000055.1:0-2150 GCA_964509595.1 uncultured Oscillospiraceae bacterium | reverse complement strand
CGGTGCCGGCAAGACCACTGCCTTCAATACCATCACCGGTGTGTACGAACCTACCAACGGTCGCATCTCCTTCATGGGCGAGACTATGCTGGAGAACTACCCTCAGGGTAAAATGAAGAAAGCCTATGCCGGTGAGAACAACGGCATGTTTACTCATCGCATCCACCCCACTCCCGACAAAATCACCCAGCAGGGCATTGCCCGTACCTTCCAGAACATCCGCCTGTTCTCCGCACTGACCGTGTTTGAGAACGTTCTGATCGCCAAGCACATGCGCGCCAAGCAGAACTTCCTGTCTGCTACTTTCCGCCTGAATGCCAAGGAGGAAGCTCGCATGCGCAGCGAAGCCATGGCGCTGTTGGAAGAACAGAATCTGGCTCACCTGAAGGACGAGGTGGCAGGCAGTTTGCCCTACGGCCTCCAGCGCCGTCTGGAGATCGCCCGCGCTCTGGCTACCGAGCCCAAGCTGCTCCTTCTGGACGAGCCTGCCGCCGGTATGAACCCTCAGGAAACGCAGGAACTGACTGACTTCATCAAGCAGATTCGCACCTCTTACGGCCTGACCATTTTTATGATTGAACATCACATGGATCTGGTCATGCAGATTTCCGACCGCATTTATGTATTGGACTTCGGCAAGCTGATTGCCCATGGCACGCCCGCCGAGGTTCAGAACAACCAGCGTGTTATCGACGCATATTTGGGGGTGGCAGACGATGCTGAGAATTGATAATCTGAAAGTAAGCTACGGCGGCATCGAAGCCGTTAAGGACATCTCGTTTGAGGTGCCCGAAGGCAAGATCGTTTCCCTGATCGGTGCTAACGGTGCCGGCAAATCCACCACCCTGCGCACCATTGCCGGTCTGGTCAAGCCCGCTGCAGGCCGCATCCGCCTGCAGGCCGAAGACATCACCGCCCTGTCCCCCGACCGCATCGTTCAGAAGGGTATCACTCTGGTTCCCGAAGGCCGTCGTGTCTTCCCCGACATGACGGTTCTGGAAAACCTGAAAATCGGCGCGTATCTGCGCAGGGACAGCCTGGAAGAAGACCTGCGCTGGGTCTTTGACCTGTTTCCCCGCCTGAAGGAACGTTCCTGGCAGGCCGCCGGCACCCTGTCCGGCGGTGAGCAGCAGATGCTGGCCGTGGGCCGTGCGCTGATGTCCCGCCCCAAAATCATGATGATGGACGAGCCCAGCTTGGGTCTGGCTCCCCTGATCGTCAAGGGCATCTTCGAAATCATCAAGGAAATCAACAAACAAGGCGTGACCATTCTGCTCATCGAGCAGAACGCCAATATGGCTCTTCAGACTGCCGACATTGGTTATGTTCTGGAGACCGGACGCATCACTCTGTCCGGCCCCGGCAAGGAACTGCTGGTCAACGAAGCCGTGAAAAAGGCCTATCTGGGTTGATTTCAATTTCAACAAAATCCCAACAAAAAAGGATCGAACCGTTGTGGTTCGATCCTTTTCCTTTTATGTCAGTATTAACCGCCCAGGTAAGCTTTCTTAACGCTCTCATCTTCCAGCAGATTTTTACCTGCACCGGTATTGACGATACGGCCAGTTTCAAGCACGTAGCCGCGATCGGCTACGGACAAAGCCATCTGAGCATTCTGCTCGACCAGCAGAATGGTAGTGCCGGCCTCATGCAGAGACTGGATGATCTCAAAAATTTGCTCCACCAGAATGGGTGCCAGACCCATGGAGGGCTCATCCAGCATCAGCAGCTTGGGTTTGGACATCAGTGCACGACCCATAGCCAGCATCTGCTGCTCACCGCCGGACAGAGTGCCGGCGACCTGCTTGCGGCGCTCCTTCAAGCGAGGGAACTGCTCGTAAACAGCGGCAATACCAGCATCCACTTCGCTGTTGGGTCTGGTATAGGCACCCATCTCCAGATTTTCCTCCACGCTCATGCGGGTAAATACACGGCGTCCCTCAGGCACATGGGCTAGGCCAAGATTAACAACTTTGTGCGGAGCCACGTGACTGATATCGGCACCTTCAAATTCAATGCTTCCGGTCTTGCTGCGAAGCAGTCCGGAAACCGTCTTCAGAATAGTGGATTTACCGGCACCATTGGCACCAATCAGGGTAACCACTTCGCCCTCATTGACCTCAAAGGAGATGTCCTTGATGGCGTGAATG
>CAZDXX010000054.1:0-8639 GCA_964509595.1 uncultured Oscillospiraceae bacterium | reverse complement strand
GACACAAACCGTCCCCGCAGGTAGCTGCCACTGGAGGAACGACAGTGTGCAGAGGAATGCGGTCTCCAAATTAACAATCTATTCATGAAATAATGGTGTTTATTAAGTATAATGGGATTAGCTTAATGAATGGAGATTGTTAACATGGAGTTTGCCAATAGAGGAAAAGACTATCATCGCAGTGAACATCTGGTGTACAGCTGTCAGTACCATGTAATTTTCTGCCCCAAATGGCGTCGCAGTATTCTGAAAGATGGGCTGGACGACTTTACAAAGGAGACCTTTCTGCGCATTGCCCGAGAACATGAATTCGACATTCTGGAAATGGAGATCATGCCTGACCATGTGCATTTGCTGATCGATTGCAACCCGCGGTATGGGATCGTGAATTGCGTTCGTGTGCTGAAGCGTTACTCGACGCCGGCCATGCGAAAGTTCGACCCCACGCTGAACAGCCGGATGCCCACGATTTGGACGCGCAGTGCGTTTATTTCCAGCGTGGGCAGCGTCTCCCTTGAGGTTGTCAAAAAATACATCGAATCGCAGAAAGGAAAGTAGGATGACCCCTTATGCCCGTGTTCACATTACAGCTAAAACTGAATACCACGTCGCGGGATGAGCAGATTCTGGACAAGCGATTCTTTTATGCCAGCAAGGTGAAAAACGTGTTGGTGACCCACTGTAAGAAGTGTTTAAATCGTTTGAGTGGCGATCCGGCCTACCACGCCCTGCGGCAGCAGTACCACGACTTGAAGGTCGCCGGGAAAAAGGCGGAGGCAAAAGTTGTCTCCTCCCAGCTCAACGCGTTGATAACAGCGGTTGGGCTAACGAAGAACGACCTGGAGAAGTACGCCAAGGTCCAGCAGCATAAGTACGCCAAGCATCTGGACGCCAATACCGTCCAGGCCATCGCCGGCGATGTCTTTACCGGGGTCGAGAAGGTGCTCTATGGCAACGGCCGGGAGCTTCATTTCCAGAAAGCCCTGGACTGCGATACCATCCGGGGAAAGACCAATAAACAGGGTATACGCTTCCGGAAGAATCGCTTGTTGTGGAATGGTCTGGATATCGGCGTTCAGCTGCGCAAGGGCGATACATACGCCCGGGAAGCGTTGAAGAACCCCGTAAAACTCTGCCGGATCAAACGCATCATCCTCGGGTCCCGGTGGCACTACTACATCCAGCTTGTGTTGGAGGGGACACCTCCCGAGAAGCATCGTCCCGGCAAGGGGGATGTGGGCATCGACAACGGAACGTCTGTGTTTGCGGTGGTGTCCGAAGATGCGGTGTCCATCGAACCGCTGGGTGCCGATGTGTCTGACCTGGAAGAAAAGATCGTAAAAGTCCAACAAGCGATCGACCGCAGCATGCGAGCCACGAATCCGCAGAACTATGCAAAGGACGGCACCATAAAGAAAGGCCGAAAACGATGGGACTACAGCCGGCGCTGCCGTGTCTTGCGACGGCGGCTGCGCGGTCTGTACCGGCGGAAAGCCGCCCGCATCCAGCAAGGCTCAGAGCAGATCGCCAATCGCATTCTGGCACAGGGAAACCGGTTCATCACAGAGCCGGTAGCCCTCAAAGCCCTGCAGCGACGGGCTAAGGAAACGTCGATCGATCCCAAGACCGGACGGCCCAATAAGAAGAAACGGTTCGGCAAATCCATCGCCCGGCATACGCCCGGAGCGGTGCTGCGGGCCTTGGATCGAAAGCTCCATTACTTTGGCCTGCAGCTTGAATTTGTGGATCTCTCCTCCTATCGGGCCAGTCAGTACGACCATACCCAGGATACCTACCAGAAGAAGTCGCTGAGCCAGCGCTGGGTCAAGATCAATGGCCGATGGGTTCAGCGCGACCTCTACTCCGCCTTCCTCCTAAAGTACCCCGCGAAGGGGCTTAAGGCCCCTGACCGCGCCTTATGTGAGGCGCACTTCGATAAATTCTTATCCCTGCACGATGCATACATCGCAGCTCTGCAGGATCCCCGTTGTACCATCCGCCTGCCCAGCTGCTGCGGCATTCGCCACAAGCAGCCGGCCTAACGATACCCAATCAAAAGCCTGTCAGGGAGCGACTCAATCCTGCAGGCTCCGGAACTTCCGGTTGGCACTCAAGTGCCGAAATATCCAGCAAATGACATGAAGGCTATATCATAGAGCGGATATGGATATATCCGAAAGGAAGAAATTTGGTGCCTTCTCCCGTTCGGGAAAGAGCCTTGTTTCATTTATCCATAAAGGTCCTATGTGATTCCTTCTGTTACGGAACCTGCCACCTGAGCCTGCATGGGGAAGGTGTGCAGAGGAGTCAGGATTGAAGTCTTCTCTGATTCTGCGAATAACTGGATTATCTATGAGGCATATGAAGATCAATAGTGTTCTGGGAGTCAAATTAGAATTTGCTTGATTGATAAGGGGACTTATGCATGAAAAATGTTTTCTGTTGGTCACTCTTGTGATGTGCGCAGTTGTACTTTCGGGTTGCAGTGATCGTGTAGAGAGGGAAAATCTTGTGCTTTGCAAATATTTCGTGTATACTAATCCTCAAGAATTGTTTGAGGTGATCCAACAATATGCGAATGAGAAAGAAAAAGAACCTGGTTCCTCGTATGGAACGATGCGATGCATGCTGGGTGCGTGACCCTGTTGAATATAAAGGTAAGTGGCGTGAGCTGATGCCTGAGTGTAAAGAGCTTCATCTGGAGCTCGGCTGCGGTAAGGGTGGCTTTACTGTCAAGACTGCAGAGGCTAACCCTAATGTTCTGGTCATTGCCGTTGAACGTGTGCCGGATGCTATGGTCATTGCTATGGAGCGAGCCCGTGAGATGGGCCTGACCAATGTCTTCTTCGTGGATGCAGATGCAGCCAAGCTGCCTGACTACTTCGAAGAAGGAGAGGTCGACCAGATTTATCTCAACTTCAGCGATCCCTGGCCCTCCAATCATCATGCCAAGCGCCGTCTGACCCATCCCGGGTTCCTGGACAAGTATGGCATCGTGCTGAAAGATCGTGGTGAGATTCACTTCAAGACAGATAATCATGACTTGTTTGAGTGGTCTTTGTTCCAGTTCCCCAAGAGTGGGTTCGAGCTGGAGCAGGTGACTCGAAATCTCCATGAGAATGGCATTCAGGGGATCATGACCGACTATGAGGCCAAGTTCCATGCACTGGGTCAGCCCATCAACCGCTGCGTGGGAAAGAAGAAGGATGGTTGGGTCCTGCCTGTTCGTGAGCCGGAAGTGGTCGAGGCGGAAGAAACTCAGGAAGAGAATAAAGAAAAATAAAATTCGAGGCGTGAGAAAAATGCTCACGCCTCGATGTCTATTTATGCGTTTTCGTCATTGTGTCGAGCACGCCATTCACGGTTAATGGCAGACAGAATGCCCATGAGAGGAGCCAGATTGATGTTGGGGGAGACGCCAACACCGAAGATGTCCTGACCGAGCTTGTCACGCAGATGAATGTAAGCGACTGCCAGAGAGTCCGAGCCGCGAGAGATAGCGTGAGACTTGTAGTCCACAAAGGTGAAGCGGTCCATCTTCTGGCCGTGGATAGCGTTGAAGAATGCATCGATGGGGCCGTTGCCGGAGCCGGAAACCTGGAACTCGGTATCAGTATGGCGCAGCGTACCGGTAAAATCGACCTTGGTGACGTTGCCCTCGGTGTGCTCTACGAAGGAGTGACGCAGCAGCTGGTAGGGGGAAATGGCATCGATGTAGTTGGTCTTGAACAGTTCGTAGATCTGTTCGGGCTTCAATTCCTTGCCCACGCGGTCAGTCTCCACCTGAACGATGGCGCCGAACTCAGGGTGCATGGCCTTGGGCAGATCGAAGCCAAAGTAAGTCTGCATGATGAATGCGGAACCGCCCTTGCCACTCTGGGAATTGATGCGGATAATGGGTTCATACTGACGACCCACATCGGCGGGATCGATGGGCAGATAGGGAATCTCCCAGAAGGGGGAGTTGCTGGACTGCATGTAATGGACACCCTTGTTGATAGCATCCTGGTGGGAGCCGGAGAATGCGGTGAAGACCAGCTCGCCAACATAAGGCTGACGCTCGGGAACCTTCATCTTGGTGACACGCTCGTAAACATCGCGCACCTTATTGATATCGGAGAAGTCCAGCTCTGGATCAACGCCCTGAGTGTACATATTCATAGCCAGAGTGACCATGTCCACGTTGCCGGTACGTTCGCCGTTGCCAAACAAGGTGGCTTCTACACGTTCTGCACCGGCCAGAAGACCCAGCTCTGCGGTAGCAACGCCGGTGCCACGGTCATTGTGGGGGTGAAGGGAGATGATGGCACGCTCACGGCCGGGCAGCTTGCGAATGAAATACTCGATCTCATCAGCAAAGTAGTTGGGCAGGCAATTCTCCACGGTGGTGGGGAGGTTCAGAATAACGGGCTTATCTGCGGTGGCATGCAGCTCATCCAGCACGCGGGCGCAAATCTCAACGGCGTTATCCATCTCGGTGCCCATGAAGGACTCGGGGGAGTACTCGTAGCGCAGATTCATACCGGCGGCGATAGCGGGCTGGCTCAGCTCGTAGATCAGCTTTGCAGCATCCACGGCGATACCGATGATGCCGTCCATATCCATCTGGAAAACCACCTTGCGCTGCAGGGTGGAGGTGGAGTTGTAGAAATGGAAGATGACATTGGGCGCGCCGTCAATGGCCTCAAAGGTCTTCTTGATCAAGTGCTCACGTGCCTGGACCAGGACCTGAATGGTCACATCAGGAGGAATGTGGCCGCCTTCAATCAGAGTGCGCAGGAATTCATACTCGGTCTCGGAAGCGGAAGGGAAACCGACCTCGATTTCTTTAATGCCGCAATCAACAAGAGTATGGAAGAACTCGACTTTCTCCTTGACGCTCATGGGGTCGATCAGAGCCTGGTTGCCATCGCGCAGGTCGACAGAGCACCAAGTGGGAGCTTTCGTGATCTGCTTATCCGGCCAGGTTCGGTCGGGCAGGTCAATGGGGACGAAGGGAATGTATTTTTCATAAGCTTTTTTCATAATGAAAATCCTCCTTTGGGGGATGTGTTTATAGGTATAAAAAAACACCCCCGACTAAAATTCGTCAGGGGCGCAAACTCTTGCGCGGTACCACCCTAATTCCACCACTTGTTGCCAAACGGTGCTCAACGACCTCTAACAAGGCCAAGGCCGGTAACGGGGCCAGACGGCTTACCCTACATAAGAAGTTCAGATAAGCGGCTCGGGGGCCAGTATCCATGCAAATTCCACGCACCGGTTCGCACCAACCACCGGTTCTCTGAGCAGGAAAGATGCATCTTTTTCCCTTCATTGCCGTTAAAAATATGTGAATTCATTTTATCGAAGAGGGAGGAGTTTGTCAAGGGAAAAAGTACAGCTGTATTTACGGTCGACTTCTGTTTTTCAAATAATACGAAGAATAGCGAGTTTCAAAAGAAAATCTATTCAAAAAATCTTTTCAAAAATGAAATTCATCCTTGACAATAAGAGGAGTAATGATTATAATAGCACTGTTAAAGCCATAGCTATATCTAAGTTTGCATGGCCCTTGCTTGATGACTTATGTGTCATCATTTCGGAGGGAGGGAAATATAAATGTCTGAAGTCCATGTGCGTGAAAACGAATCTCTGGAGAGCGCTCTGAAGCGTTTTAAGCGTAGCTGTGCTAAGTCCGGCGTGCTGGCTGAGGTTCGCAAGCGCGAGTTCTATGATAGCCCCAGCGTCAAGCGTCGCAAGAAGTCTGAGGCAGCTCGTAAGAACCGTAAGAAGTTCTATTAATTCGCATTAAAACCCCGTACCGTTTGGTACGGGGTTTTTTGTTTCTGTTTCCGGAGATGATGTTTTATTGCAGAGAAGCAAAAGCTGTGATAAAATAAAAGAAATCAATTGAGTTTGAGATCAGAGGTGAAATATAAATGGAGTTTTGCCCTCTTTGCAGAAATCACTGCCCTTTGGATAACCCGAACTGTCCGGATGTCATGAACCGAGAGTTTCGGGATTATCTTGCGGTAAAAAAAGAGCAAGCAAAAAATCAATGTAATATCTGTGATAAACAATGTCCTTATACAGCTCTGCAGTGCGAGGAAGGAAAATTGATTGCTCAGATCAAAGGAATTTTGCCGCGCGAAGAATAATATACTCGAAAACATTCAGACCTCGCTTTGTGCGGGGTCTTTTGCTGTAAAAAGGGATCGAATCAAGCCAGAATCGCAGCAATGATATTATCCACCTCGGGCCAGGCCAGAATACAGGCACACAGTCCGAATTGACCGGCGATATGGATCTTTTTGCGGATAGAGGCTGCATTGTCAAACATTACAAAATGGGCACCACTCTGACGCGACATGTAAGTAAAGTAGTGAGCACACAGCTCGTCGGAAAAGAAGATCGACGCACCGCGGGAATGAATGCGCCGTTCCAGCTCTTCGTGTGTCAAAGGGGTTCCGCATCCATTGGGGGCGGGCAGAGTGAAATCTTCTGCTGTTCTCTGTATGCCCAAAGCCACTCGATTGGCACCAAAGCGGTCCACGGCTTCCGTTATGCGTTTGTTTAGGGATCCGCCAGACAGAGCTGAGGGGATAATAACTCTGGCCAATTCAGACGCGTCGGCATAGTTTTCCGTTATGTATAAAGGCCAATCGCGCCGCGACAAAAATACACCAAGTTTGTTTATGATCTGGCTTAGGGAAGGATGAGGAGCACCTTCAAAGTCCAGGATAACACCATCAAAAGCGCGGGCTGTGCATTCGCGGATGACTTGCTGGCAAAATGTGTTGGTGTCGGCGCGTCCATTAAATCCGCGGCCGTCAATGACCATCAGTCCGCCACGTAGATTGATCGGGATATTGGCCCGCAGAAGATGCCCACCTGGCCCAATTCGATATGCCATGTGTCCAACAGGAAGACCGTATGCTGAAGCCTCTTGGGCTGAGGATGGTGGTGAGGTCAAAATCAATCTGGTTTGTCCGGGCATGAATGGGTTCCCCCTTGCTCTCAAGTTGTTCAAATGATATAATTCACTGTATGCATATTAAAGATAAAATATGAGAAGGGGTGAGTACGTGGGTTTTCCTTTCAAAGCAGACTGGGTTTGTGAAAGTATTTTTGATTTAAACGGCTCGGCATTGGCAAAAAAGGGGATCACCCTACTGCTGGCCGATTTGGATAATACATTGGTGCCGTACGGTGTTCCTGTACCCACCGAAGAAGTACATGCATGGAACGAAACTCTGAAAGAAGCCGGTGTAACTCTGTTCGTTTTGTCGAATAACCGTCATGCAGAGCGTCCCCGAATCTTCTGTGAGGCAATGGATATTCCGTTCATTGGCCACGCCGGTAAGCCCAAGACGCCGAGCTTTTATAAAGCAATGGAGCGCATGGGAGTCAAACCGGAGCAGACAGCTATCGTAGGGGATCAGATCTTTACCGATGTTTTAGGGGGAAACCGCGCCGGAGTGACCACGATTTTGGTCAAACCCATTCAATTGGCCGGCAACCCGGGCCGATATGTCCGATACGCTGTGGAGCTGCCATTCCGAGCACTGTCAGGACGAGGAGGAAAGCAATGAGCGCAAAATTTGGCCCTGCTGGAAATTCGGAATCATTTCCTTATAAGTCCTCACTGGATGCGCCGGACTGGCTGGCCAGACTCGGACTGGATCTTTATGAATACCAGTGCGGCAAAGGTGTCAACATCGGTGAGGAAACAGCAAGGAAGCTGGGTGAGAAGGCTCGTCAGGCGGGCATTACACTGTCCCTGCATGCGCCTTATTTCATTAATCTGGCCAACCCTGATCCGGAGAGCCTGAAGAAAACCACGGGATATATCCTTTCTGCCTGCCGTGCGGCAGACTGGATCGGTGCAAGTCGTGTGACGGTCCATCCCGGAGCGCTGATGAAGCGAACCCGGCGGGAGGCGCAGGATATCGCGCTCAAGTCGATGGTGGAAGTTTTGAAAGCGCTGGATGGGGAAGGATACAGGCATATCTCTCTTTGTCCGGAAACCATGGGCAAGATCAATCAGCTGGGAGATCTGGATGAAGTGCTGGAATTGTGTACGCTGGATGAACGTCTCGTTCCGTGTATTGACTTTGGCCATTTGTATGCTCGGAGCCTTGGCGCAGATGAAGGCGCAGAGGCTTGTGTTCGCATTCTGGATCGAATGCAGCAAGCGCTGGGAGAGAAGCGCGCACGCTGCTTCCATAGCCATTTTTCGCGCATTGAATTCACACCGAAGGGCGGCGAAAAATGCCACCGTACCTTTAAGGACGATGGTGGCTTCGGCCCGGATCCGGAACCTCTGATGGCTGAAATCGCCAGGCGAGGCTGGAGTCCTACCATCATCTGCGAATCGGCCGGAACTCAGGCAGAAGATGCCTTGGAGATGAAGCGTATCTACAACGGTTTCAGAGAGCAGGTGTGATATGCAGTCAATGCACTTGTATCTGATTTGGATCGTTTTATTTCTTATTATTTTTCTGGCACATCGCCATGAGAAGATCGCTTTGAGGATTCGACGACGCCGAAGAAGAGAAAAGGAGAATATCGATATGAACGAACTGGTTCTGCGTTTCTTGGGCAAGAACTGTATTATTTACCTGGGCACTACCGGCGGTGACCTGCGCGGCACCATC
>CAZDXX010000053.1:0-8663 GCA_964509595.1 uncultured Oscillospiraceae bacterium | reverse complement strand
ACAGAACACTACACAGTTGAATTTAAAGTAAAGTAAATGCATACGATGAAAGATTTTCTTTGGAAATGATGCATTTTGACTAAAAGCAATAACAAAAATCCAACTCTGACCTGTGACAGTCGGAGTTGGATTTTTGTTACTACAAAAACTTCCGAATGGTGTCCTCGACCTCTTTGACCTCGGCCTCAAAGGCGGAGGCGGACACGCGCAGGGCGCCGCCGCCCAGGATGATGACCTGTTCCAGACCGTCGGAGGTGGCCACGCGGACACGGTGCTTTTTGCTCAGGTCATAGGCCGCCTTTTCGATGTACATGTCGGCGGTCTCGGCTTCTTTGGTGTAGACCACGGCAAAATCGCCCGTCTTTTCCACGCTGCCGGGGTTGTTCTTGACCTTATAGGCGTCGAAGACCACAATGACCGGACAGCGGCGGAAGCCCTGATAGTTGCGCAGGCGCTCGATGAGCCGCACGCGGGCATCTTCCAGACTGACTTGTGCCAGTTTGCGCAGGTCGTCCCAGGCGAAGATGATGTTGTAGCCGTCCACCAGCACGTATTCCGGGCCGATGGGCTGGGGCTTGCCCTTGTAGGGCTTGTCCGGCGCGGACTTGGATTTGACCGTGGGGCGCAGAGCCTTGACCTTGTCCTTGACGGGGCCGTAGGTGCGCTCAAAAATGGCCATCAGCTCGGCGTCGGACGCCATGTGGGAGAAGTAGCGCGCGGCGCGCTCCTCCACGGTGGCTTCCTCTTCGGGCGGGGTCAGGGTGGAGGGCAGGTGCATATGCTCGAACACATCCCGCCACTTGACGGTGTGGCCGGCGCCGTGGCTGCAGAAGACGCTGTCGGGGGTGTTGTCCACATCAGCCTCCGGGTCGTAGGCCAGTTCGGCGATGACCTTGTCCTGGTCGGCACAGGGGGCATAGCCCTTCAACTGGCAGGAGAAACGGCCCAGACCGCGGGTATAGGCGGTCAACTCCTGAGGATAATCCCCCAGCGCGGCGGCGGGGCCGCTGCCGGTCAGGATGGAAAAGTCACCGTCGGTTTCGGGGGACTCGAACTGCGCGCCCATGCGCTGCAGGTCGGTGATGGCCCGGCCCACGGTGGACTGAGGGACTTCCAGCCGGAAGTCGTACCACGGCTCCAGCAGGACGGACTTGGCCTGCATCAGGCCCTGCCGCACGGCGCGGTAGGTGGCCTGACGGAAGTCGCCGCCCTCGGTGTGCTTTTCGTGGGCGCGGCCCGCCGTCAGAGTGATTTTCATATCGGTGATGGGCGAGCCGGTCAGCACGCCAAGATGCTGCTTTTCCAGCAGATGGGTGAACACCAGCCGCTGCCAGTTGCGGTCGAAGTCGTCCTCGGAGCATTCGCTGGCGAAGTGCAGGCCGCTGCCGCGCTCACCGGGTTCCAGAATCAGGTGGACTTCCGCGTAATGGCGCAGAGGTTCGTAATGGCCCACGCCTTCCACCACGTTTTGAATGGTCTCCTTATACAGAACCTGACCGGGGCCGAAGGTGACCTCCATGCCGAAGCGGTCCAAAATGACCTGACTCAAAATCTCCATCTGCACGGGGCCCATCAGCTGGATGTTCAGTGTGCGTAAGCGCTCGTCCCAGACCAGATGGAGCTGGGGGTCCTCTTCTTCCAGCTGCTGCAATTGCAGCCAGGCTTTGTGGACATCGGTGCCCTCGGGGAAGAAGATGCGGTAGGTCAGCACCGGTTCCAGCGCGGGCTGTGGCGCGTCCTCCTGAACGCCCAGACCCATGCCGATGGCGGTACGGGACAGGCCGACGGCTGCCACCACGTCACCGGGCAGAGCCTCGTCCACGGGGGTGAACCTGCCGCCGGAGAGCACGCGCAATTGGGTGATTTTTTCCTCCCAGTCCTCGCCGGAAATGGTGTCGCGGGTGCGCAGGGTACCGCCGGTGACCTTCAGATGGGTCAGACGTGCGCCGCGCTCATCACGGGAGATTTTGAACACTTTCGCGCCGAATTCCGGAAGGGCCGGAGATGCAGGGGCGCAGGTTTCAAGGCCTTGCAGAAATTCCTCCACGCCCTCCAGCTTCAACGCCGCGCCGAACCAGCAGGGGAAAGCGTGGCAGCGGGAGATGGCAGCGGCAATAGAGTCGGCTGCCAGAGTTTCCGTTTCCAGATATTCCTCCATCAGGGATTCTTCGCACATGGCGAGGTGCTCATAGTCGGGATTTTGATAGTCGAAGAACCCATCGCCCAGTTCCCGGTTCAGGGTAGCCAGCAGTTCGGTGCGGTCGGGACAGGGCAGGTCGGTTTTGTTCAGAAACAGGAGCGTGGGGATGTTCCGGCGGCGCAGCAGCTTCCAAAGGGTGCGGGTGTGGCTTTGGATGCCGGCCGGCGCGCTGATGACCAGTACGGCGCAGTCCAGTACGTCCAGTGTGCGCTCCATTTCCGCGGAGAAGTCCACGTGGCCCGGAGTGTCCAGCAGGGTGGCCTGCAGAGAGGGCAGGGTCAGGGGAGCCTGCTTGGAGAAGATGGTGATGCCGCGCTCCCGTTCCAGAGCGAAGTTGTCCAGAAAGGCGCTGCCGTGGTCCACGCGGCCCAAGGTGCGGATGGCGCCCGAAGTATACAGCATGGCCTCAGACAGGGTGGTTTTGCCCGCGTCCACATGGGCCAGTATGCCGATGACGGAGCGTTTTTTTGCCATGCTGTTGTTCACGTCCTTTCGTTGTTGTCACTCTGAGCGGAGTGAAGAGTCTTTCGGTAAGATTCTTCGGCCTTTTCAAGGCCTCAGAATGACAAAATTATAATTGTGCCCAGTCGGGTAAATGTTCAAATTGCAGCGTCTTTCCCTGAAAGGGGAAGGTGATGCAGCAGGAGTACAGCTTGGGGACGGTTTCCTCGCAGCGGGAGCCGTATTTGTGGTCGCCCACCAGAGGGAAGCCGCGGCTGGAGAACTGCACGCGGATCTGGTGGCTGCGGCCGGTGTGCAGGCGGATGCGCACCAGGGAAGTTTCTCCGGCGGACAGACGCTTGAATTCCAACCGTGCCTTTTTCACGCCGCCGCGCATGCGCTTGACCACAAAGACCTTGTTCTTGGAGGAATCCTTCCAAAGCAGGTCTTCCCAGTCGCCCTCTTCCGGGGGAGTGCCGTGGACCATGGCCACATATTCCTTGACCATGGCGCCCTCCTGCACGGCGCGGGACAGGGCTGCGGCAGCCTGTTTGTTGCGGGCGTAGACCATCACGCCGCCCACGTTTCGGTCCAGACGGTGGACCGCAAAAATCTCGCCGCCCAGAGCCTCTTTCAATGCGGTCGGCACCTGATGCTCCGAATCCAGTCCCACCGGTTTGATGCAGACCACAAGGTCGTTGTCGTGAAAGAGAAGTTCCATCCGTCACACTCCTGAAATGGTTCGGTGTGTCTATTTTACAATAGGGAAGAGTGCTTTTCAAGAAAAACGCGAAGTCCGGAAAAACCGGACTTCGCGAAACTCATTTTTTCAGGGAAATGGTGAAATATGCCTGGGTGCCTTTACCCTCCTGACTGTCGATCCAAAGCTTTTCCCTGAGATTGTCCGCGGTTTCCTGCGCGATGGCAAGGCCAAGGCCGCTTCCGGCTTCATTGTCACTGCGGCTGACTTTGTAGAAATGCTCAAAAACGCGGGCCAGTTCTTTTGCACAAAAAATTAAGCGTGAGCTTCCTTGCGAGCAGCGATATCCTTGCGGAACAGAACCTTGAACAGGGTACGAACCAGGGGCTGGATGAAGAACAGCTGGGAGAAGAAGGCGAAGGGGAAGTTGAAGCACACCAGCTTCAGCCAGTTGGCCAGCAAAGTGATGATGTGGAAGCCCTCATAGTAGGGGTAGTACAGCCAGGCGGCAATAAAGCTCATGGCGGGGCACATCAGGCCCACAGTGGCGCAGATGATGGCAGTTTCGAACAGGACGGGGTGAGTTTCACGGGGGTTGAAGTTCTTGGCGGCCAGCTTGAAGGAGCAGGGGCTGCCCATGACGTTCTCCAGCAGCAGAGCCAGACAGAACTCCGTGATCACTACCGCCCAGATGGGCACCATGTTGCCGCACATGTAGACGCCGCCCTGGGTGTTGATGGCGTCCAGCACGCTGTGAGCGCCGGTGACGGCCTTCAGAGTGGCACCGTTGACCACATACAGGCTGTAAAACACGTAGCCGTGAACGGTGAAGATGACGGAAAGCAGGGCGAAAATAAATCGCTGAAATTGATTGCGGGGCATATTCGTTACCTCACTTCTTGAAATTTGCGCACAAAAAAACACATGGTACACCCAATACGTCCGATCAAAGAAAGTCCATGTTCCGTGATCAGATTTACGTACAAAGAGTACTACATGTGTCATCATGTGCAGTTATAAAATTGGCCTTGATAAGTTACCACAAATGCCTTGAATTGTCAAGTTTTCGGAATGTGTGGGATTGCCGCTGCTTGCAAGGGAGGGCAAAGTATTGTATGATGTAGAAAAAGAGAACGAGGTGCTGAAATGGAGCAGAAACGGCGGTTTGAAGTCACATCCTTTGCGCTGCATATCTTAGCTATGGTGCTCATGCTGTGCGACCACCTGTGGGCCACCGTGGTACCGGGGAACGACTGGCTGACCTGCGTCGGACGCATCGCGTTTCCCATTTTCGCATTTCTGATCGTAGAAGGGTACTTCCACACAAAAGATCGGAAGGCCTATGTGAAGCGACTTTTGATTTTCGCGTTGATTTCGGAGATTCCCTTCAACCTGATGACGGGCGGATTTTTCAATCCCACGCATCAGAACGTTCTTTGGACATTCCTGATCGGCATCGGTTTGATTCGGTTGATCGAGAAGGGGAAGGAAAAGCGAACAGTCCGGATGTGGCTGCTGGTCGGTGCAGGCGTTCTGCTGGGATGCGTCGTCGCTCTGTTGGGCATGGTCGATTACATGCACTTCGGTGTGCTGACGGTGCTGGTGTTCTATCTGTTCCGGGGCCGCCGCTGGTGGTGCTTCCTGGGTCAGCTGGTCTGCCTGGCGGTCATCAACCTGGAGCTGATGGGCGGACTGGTCTATCCCTTCGAACTGTTTGGGCGGGAGTGGCTGCTGCACCAGCAGGGGTTTGCCCTGCTGGCCCTGATCCCCATCTGGCTGTACCGGGGGAAGCAGGGACCATACAACAAGACGTTGAAGTACATCTATTACGCATTTTATCCTGCGCATATGTTGATTCTTGGATTGCTTGGAATCATACTGCTTTAAAAAGAAGGAGGAAACGACCATGAAGCCACTGCTGGCGCCGCTGGTGGGGAGCGCATCCACCGTAACGGTCATTGGCCTGTGCAAAAACGCGGGCAAGACCACGGCTCTGTGCCGCCTGATCGCGGAGTTGGCAGAAGAGCGTTTGGCCGTAACCTCTGTGGGCCGGGACGGCGAGCGCACCGATGTGGTCACCGGAACGGAAAAGCCGGAGATCTGGGTGCGGGCGGGAACGCTGTTTGCCACCGCCAAGGGTTTGCTCCCCACCTGTGACGTGACCGTGGAGGTGGTCGGCACCACCGATGTGCTCACGCCGTTGGGACAGGTGGCGGTGTTCCGAGCCCTGTCGGACGGCTGTGTGCAGCTGGCCGGACCCTCCGCCGTGGGGCAGCTGGTGCCGCTGGCGGAAGCCTTCCGGGAATTGGGCGCACAACGTCTGCTGATCGACGGAGCGGCGGGACGCAAGAGTCTGGCCGCGGCGGGGGAGAATTCCTGTGCCATTTTGTGCGTGGGCGCGTCCATGGAGGGCGGCGTGGAGCACATCGCGGCCGAAACGGCCCATGTGTGTGCCCTGTTCGGGGCGGAGTCGATTTCTCTGGAGCATCAGGACGCGCGGTTTGCGCTTTTTGATTTGGAGGGTAGGCCGCGGCCCCTGGAAACGGGTGCGGATGGCCAGCCCTTGTGGAGCAAGCTGCCCCGGGAGGACTGTGTGCTCTGGGTGTCCGGTGGTGTGACCACACCCATGATCCGCGCGCTGGCCCGGCGGGGTGCGCCCATTACCGTGGCGGCTCCTGACGCAACGCATTTCCTGTTTGACCGCGCGGCGGCACAGCTGTTTGAGCGGCACGGGGGAAACTTACGGGTGGAGCGGCAATTGAATATCGCTGCCGTGTGCGCCAACCCCTGGTCGGCATACGGAACGCATCTGGATCGGAACGAACTGTTAAGCGCCCTGCGCGGCGCGGTAAAAATCCCCGTGGTGGATATTAAGGAGGGGGAAGCGTGAAATTAGATACTCAGCTGAAACAGGACAGCGGCTATGCCTGGGTCATGTCCAAGCTGGAACCGGCGTCCCCCTTTGGCCTTGCTCGGGTGCGGGAGCCGGAATGGTACGGTCCCGGAAATGAAGCGGAACTGGACGCGGAACTGGCACGGGTGGAATGTGCTTTGGGATGGGACAGTGCTCATGCGGATGCTCTGACCCACTGCCTGTCGGAATTTCGGGATATCCGCAACTCCTTCCAGCGAAGGAGCAATGCCCCCATGGACGTGGTGGAGCTGTTTGAGGTAAAGCACTTTCTGCTCCGGCTGGAACGACTGGCGGAGCAGTATCGATTGGCTCCTCTGGCCGGCATTGAACTGACCGCTATGGACGATATGCTCGCTCTGCTGGATCCTGAGGGGCGGCGTCTGCCCACCTTCTCGGTGGAGAGTGCCTTTGACCCTGCTTTGGAGCGAATCCGCGCGGAAAAGGCGCAGGTGGAGCAGCAGCTGCGCGAGGGGCAGAACGAGGCTCTGATGGCCCGACGCAAGGAACTGGTGCAGGAGGAGGCAGCTGCCGAGCGGGCGGCCCGCCTGCGGTTGACCGCGGCTTTGCTGCGGGAGAAAGAGCGCTTCTTTGCCGCCATGGATGATTTGGGACGGCTGGATCTGGTGCTGGCCAAGGCAAAGCTGGCCCGGAAATACGGCTGTGTGCGGCCGGAGATCGGCGACGAAGTCGTGATTGCAGAAGGCATGGTTCATCCGCAGGTGGCCGAGCATCTCAGCGGAGAATTCACTCCCGTGGACCTGGAACTGGTGCAGGGTGCCACTGTGGTGACCGGCGCCAACATGGGCGGCAAGAGCGTGTCCCTGAAAAACGTGACCCTGAACCTGCTTTTGATGCACACGGGGTTCTTTGTATTTGCGAAACGGATGGTCTCGCCGCTGTTCCGCGCCGTGAAGCTGATCGGAGCTGACGGTCAGTCGGTGGCACGCGGCCTGAGTTCCTTCGGTGCGGAAGTAAAAGCGCTGGACGATGTGCTTCGGGAGGAGCATGGGGAGTTTTTCTTCCTGGCTCTGGACGAATTTGCGCGTGGTACCAATCCCAGAGAGGGTGCGGCATTGGCCCGGGCGTTGGTGAAGCATCTGAGTGCGCTGAACTGCGTCGCCATGATGACCACCCACTACGATGGCGTGGCATCTGCCGCCGCGCGGCATTACCAGGTGGCTGGACTGGATGAACAGGCACGGAACATGGACTACCGGCTGGTTCCGGCGGCTCCCGATGCACCCTGTCCGCAGGATGCCATGAAAGTGTGCCGCCTGCTTGGCTTGAGTAAAGATTTGATGGCCGCGTTCGAGGAAAACAGTTGACAAAATCCTTGCCCGTAAGATAAAATGATTCTGTTGGACAATTGTATATTGTGAATAGAGGTGCGAAGGTTCAGGTAAGCATGTGATGATAAGGGCGGTCAGGCTCGATGCACATGGTGAATGGAACCATCGCCGAAGGAGCGGGGTGCTGACTCAAGCCGTATCCTGATCCGCAGGCTCAGAGCTTACGGATTGTCATGGAAACATGAAGAGCTATTGATATGCGCGGTGATGCGCGATATCAATAGCTCTTTTTCTTGTTTGTATGGAGTGCTATTCGTTTGCGTTTTCGCGCAAACGAATAGCACTTTTAGTTTTCAATCAAATAAAAATGAACATATACGGGAGGAAATGACTATGGAAAAGATGACTTCGATGATCCGCGTGCGTATGGGTGCAGAGGATGCACATTACGGCGGCAATCTGGTGGACGGTGCCCACATGCTCCATCTGTTTGGCGATGTGGCCACCGAGCTTCTGATCATCAGCGACGGCGACGAGGGCCTGTTCTGTGCCTACGACAACGTGGAGTTCCTGGCTCCGGTCTACGCCGGCGACTTTATCGAGGCTGTGGGCGAGATCACCCACATGGGCAACACCTCCCGCAAGATGGTGTTTGAGGCCCGTAAGGTCATTGCACCCCGTCCCGATGTGAACGACTCCGCTGCCGATGTGCTGGCTGAGCCCATCGTGGTCTGCCGCGCTTCCGGTACCTGTGTTGTTCCTAAGGATAAACAGAGAATCGCACGCTGAGGAGGAACGACATGGAGAAACTGATCATCACCGCCGCCATCTGCGGCGCGGAGGTCACCAAGGAACAGAACCCTGCCGTCCCCTATACGCTGGAAGAGATGGTGCGCGAGGCCAAGAGCGCCTATGAAGCCGGCGGGGCGGTCATCCATGTGCATGTGCGCTGGGATGACGGCACTCCCACCCAGGACCGCGAGCGCTTCCGCGAGGTGCTGGATACCATCAAGGAAGCCTGCCCCGGCGTCATCCTGATTCCCTCCACCGGCGGTGCGGTGGGCATGACCCCGGAGGAGCGCCTGCAGCCCACCGAACTGATGCCGGAAATGGCGACTC
>CAZDXX010000052.1:0-8752 GCA_964509595.1 uncultured Oscillospiraceae bacterium | reverse complement strand
TGACTGCAACATAGCCCGCCACAGCGGTCTCCTTCAGCAGAACGATAAACTCGTTGGCCAGCGTAGGCAGAACGGCCTTGAACGCCTGCGGCAGGATGATGTGGCGCATCGTGGCCACATAGCCAAAGCCCAGGCTGCGGCCGGCCTCCATCTGTCCTGCGTCCACCGCCATGATACCGCCGCGGAAGATCTCGGCCACATAGGCACCGGAATTGATACCAAAGGATAGAGACGCCACCAACAACCCATTACGACTGTTGGAGAAAATAACAAACCACCAGATCAGCAGCTGGACTACCGCAGGAGTACCGCGGATCACTGTTAAATAGACCTTTGAGATTCCGTTGGCAACTTTCAGGACTCCTTTGCCCACGCCACGCATTTCCGCGCCGTTCTTGTCCCAGGTCACGCGGATCAGGGACACCACGATGCCCAGTACCACGCCAATGATCAGCGCGAAGAAGGTCATCAGAAGGGTCTTGCCCAGGCCCTCCACAAACATCATGTAGCGGTCGTCAAAGATAAAGCACTTATAGATGTCGTAACCAAGATCCTGCAGCCACTCCGGCCCGTTCAGAACCCACTCCGGCGCGACCAACGGCCACATCTCGGATGCAAATCGCATAGATTCATCTCCTTACAGAAGCAAAGGAGCCCAGTCATCTGAGCCCCTTTGCAAAATTTCATTCGATGGATACCGAATTATTCGGCGGGGATGTATTTGTCAACGATGGCCTGCAGGGTGCCGTCCTCGATCAGCTTTTCCATGGCTTCGTTGACAGCCTCATACAGCTCAGGGCGGTCCTTGTCCATAGCAGCGGCGTACTCCTCCAGAACGAAGGGAGCTTCCAGGATCTTCAGGCCCTCGACCTCGGCAACAAAGGCCTTGGCGGGCTCATTGTCGATGACCACGCAGTCCACCTTGCCGGAAACCAGAGCCTGCACGGCGTCGGAACCCTTGCTGTAACGGTCAACGGTGGCCAGACCCAGGTCTTCCATATACCAAGTGCTGTACAGGTCGCCGGTCGTGTTGCGCTGTACACCGATCACGGTACCTTCCAGAACATTACCCTCAGCATCGATCAAAGCCAAGTCATCGTTGGCGCCGGCAATGGTGTCGTTATCTTCAGCAACAATGACAACCTGAACACCAGTGGCATAGCTGACGGTGAAGTCCACCTCTTCCTGGCGGTCGGGAGTAACGGTCATGCCTGCCAGACCGATGTCAGCCTTGCCGCCCTTGACAGCCTCGGTGATGGAGTCAAACTCCATATCGTCGATCTGCAGCTCCAGGCCCAATTCCTTTGCAATAGCAGCAGCGATCTCAGCGTCGATACCGACGATCTCGCCGCCCTCAATGTACTCATAGGGCGGGAAAGCTGCATTAGTAGCCATAGTCAGCTTGCCCTCGTTGGCAAGACCCATGCCCTTGCTGCCGCAGCCGGCCAGCACGCACATAATCATGGCCAGAGCCATGACAATTGCAAATACTTTTTTCATATTCATTCTCTCCTATTTTTTAAGTTTGAGCAATGCTCAAAAAATGGTTACAGGTGATTTTACATCAAATTCAGTCTTTTTGCAATCATTATTCACTGACAACAAAGGTAAAACATCAAAATTTTATTATTAATTGACAGCAAAAGGACTATTCTTTTGCTCTGTGCTGTGATATTATTTTTTTATGATATATTATGGAGGACAATACTATGCGAACAAGCAAGTACAGCCCTTATCGCGGACGGTCTCCATGGAAATCTTTTTTCAAGGTTCTTGCTGTCATTGTGATTATTTTAATCGTCCTGGGTATTGCGGCAGCCCTGTATGTACAGCAGTATCTGGTCGTTTCCTCCGATGGGGTTCGTTTGGATTTGCCATTTTCATCCCAGGAAACCCTGTCCCCCTCGGACACCCCCTCTGTTGCAGTTTCTGATACCCCCCTTGTGGTCGTCACACCCACTCCGGAACCCACGCCCTCACCCACACCCACGCCGACTGCCCCTGTCTCTCTGCCGCAGGAGGCTTTATATGACGGTACTGCATTAAGTCAAATGGATGCGGCCGGAGGCGACTGCGCTCTGTTCGATATGAAGGATGACAATGGCGCGCTGAGCTATGTCTCTTCCATCGAATTAGCGCAATACACCAAGCAGACTTCCACAAACGAGTCATTAAACGTCGCCATTCAATCTCTGAATGAAACCGAGGGGCTGTACACCATTGCCCGTGTCTCCTGCTTCAAGGACCATAACATCACAGACTACGAGCGCAGCCTTTCCATCTTTACCAACAGCGATTACCGATGGACAGATCCGGATGGAATCCGTTGGATCTCGCCCACCAATTCCAACGTACAAGACTACATAACCGAGATATGCGTGGAGCTTGCTGAACTGGGATTTGATGAAATTCTCCTGGATAATGCCGGGTATCCCACACAGGGCAATCTTCACTATATCAAAAAAGGTGCAGCCTACAATTCCGCCCAATTCTCTTCCGTTATCGATGATTTCTACTCCCAGGTAGCTTCCGCGCTGTCCGATTATGATATTGTCTTATCTGTCGTTACCACCCAGGACGCCCTTGCCGGTCAAGATGCTTTGAGTGGTCAGACACCGGAAAATCTGGCGCGTTTTGACCGAATTTGGATCAGGGATGAGACAGGCAACCTCTCTTCTTCCAAATAACCCCTGCACTTTCTATATATTGTCACATTCGACAAAAAGGTTATAAACTGATTAGAAACAATTATAAGATTTTCCTGCCATTTTGTTGACAGTCTTTGACTCAGGGCATACAATTGTGGGTAATCTAGTATAAGCTTTACAATCCTCCAATTCCAGCAGTTTAACCGTATGCGTTAATTGCTTGTTCAGGAATGAGAGCTTTGTAAAGCTTTTCTTTTCCATTCACATTAAAGCAAAGAGGGTGAGCATATGTCTTTGGACGCTATCAAGCAGGTAACCCAGACTGAGGAAGAAATCAAACAACGCAAAACGGAGGCTGTTTTCGCCGCAAAGAAGCTGGTCGCAGATGCGGAGAAAACCGGCAAGGAAGCCCTGCACACCGCCCGTACAAACGCCGAAACCAAGGCTAAGGAACTTCTGGTCCAGGCCGAGGAGCACTCCGCAGTCCGTGCCTCCGAGATCGCAGCACAGTCTAAACAGGAGTGCGCTAATCTGTGCAGTGCGGCGGAGAGCAAGCTGGAAGAAGCCGCCGCTTTGATCGTCAGAAGGGTCGTGAACATCTGATATGTCCATTGTTAAAATGAAACGACTTCGGCTGCTCGGAATGCAATCGGATCGCGATTCAATATTTCATCTGCTCCAGAAACAGGGGTGTGTGGAAATTTCTGAGCCCGCTATTGATCCGGATGATTCGAATTGGTCTGCACTGGTCAGACCTGACGGGCGCGGCCTGGCCATCGCCAAAGAACAAAACACTTTGCTCAACAACGCTCTGACAATCTTAAAAAAGTACAGTTCGGCAAAAGACGGCTTGTTTCCCAAGCGCCCAACTCTAAGTGAGCAAGAACTTTTTGCAGAGGATGTGTATGCTTCCGGTCTGGACACCGCCCGCGCCATTCTGGAACTGGAACGAAACGTCTCCGCGATAACAGCGGAACAGGGCAAGCTGCAAAGCCAAAAAGCCTCGCTGGCTCCCTGGATTTCGCTGGATGTCCCACTTGACTCTGAAGGCAGCAAATCCATTGCTATGGTATTCGGCACCATTTCCGCAAAAGCGGATTATGCAGAATTTACCGCTGCCGTAACAGCCGCGTGTGATATGTGTGAATTGTTTCTCGCAAGTACAGATCAGGATTTTCATTATTTTCTGCTTTTGTGTCACGTCACTATGGAGGACACATGTATCCAGGCCATGCAATCCTTTGGTTTCTCTCGCGCAAATATTCGCGGCTGGACAGGTACCGCTGCAGAAAATTATCGCTTACTGGACAAACAAATTACTGAATTGGACGAAAAGCTGGCCAATGCTAAAGATCAGCTTGCTTCCCTCTCTCCGCAGCGAAGCAATCTGCGCCGCTGTGTAGATCGTTCCACTCAGGATGTCGCACGGGAAGAAGCAACCTCTCGTCTGGTCGATACGGAGCACACGTTCTACCTGCAAGGATGGATCCCTGCAGACTCAGAAGCTGGTTTATCCGACGTCCTTTCCTGCTTCACCTGTGCTTGGGAAACAGAAGCTCCCGCTCTGGAGGAGTACAGCGAAGTCCCGATCAAGCTGAAAAGCAATAAACTGACAGCACCTTACAGCGTGATTACCGAGATGTACAGCCTGCCGACTTACAACGGGCTGGATCCCAACCCCTTTATCATGCCGTTCTTCGCTCTGTTTTTCGGCATGATGTTCGCGGACATGGCCTACGGCCTGATGATGGTCATCGCGGGTATTGTGGGGAGTAAGCTGCTGAAACCCAAGGGAACTATGAAGCAAATGATGGGCTTGCTGGTTCAGTGCGGTATCAGCACCTTTATCATCGGTTTCTTTACCGGAGGCTTCTTCGGTGACGCGGTGAGCGTGATCGGCGGTATCTTCGGCAAGGATTGGACTCTGGTACCCAACTTCGCCACCATCCACATTGGTGAAAGCATCGCCATCGATCTGCCTCTGAATCTGCTGGAGGGCAACAACCCCCTGTATGTGTTGATCCTGGCCTTGATTCTGGGCGTGATCCACCTGGCCTTTGGCGTGGGCATCGGCACCTACCTGAACATCAGGGACGGCAACTGGCTGGACGCCATCGCCGATCTGTCCTGGTGGGTCATCTTTGTCGGCATCGCGGTGATGGTGCTCAATGGAAGCATGGTGATCCTGATCATCGGCATCGCCCTCATGGTGATCTCCGCATTCCTGCAGGGCAAGGGTATCGGTCGATTTACCAAGATATTCAGCGCCGTCTATAACGGTTTGACGGGCTATCTGGGCGATATCTTGTCCTACTCCCGTCTGATGGCACTGATGCTGGCCGGCTCGGTCATTGCCAGCGTGTTTAACCAGTTGGGCGCGCTGGGCGGCATTTTCCTGTTCATCCCCGTGTTCCTCATCGGACACGCGTTGAACATATTCCTGAACATTATCGGCTGCTTCGTTCACACCATGCGCCTGCAGTTCCTGGAATTCTTCGGCAAGTGGTATCGGGATGGCGGTCGTCCGTTCAAACCCCTAAACTATAATACGAAATATGTAGACATCAAGGAGGACTAATTGTTATGGGTAGCTTTTTTGCTGATTTTGGTGGCTTGGCCATCGGTTTCCTGGGTGCCGGTCTGGCTTGCGGCCTGTGCTGCGCCGGCTCCGCCCGCGGCTGTGGTATTGCCGGCGAAGCCGGTAACGCCCTGCTTTGTGAAGATCCCTCTGCATTCGGTAAGGTCATGATTCTTCAGGTCATTCCCGGCACTCAGGGCCTGTACGGTCTGGTGATCTGGTTCTTCGCCATCCTGCAGATGGGTGTATTCTCCGGCAACGCCGTTAACATGACCGTGATCGACGGCCTGCGCGTGGCTGCTGCCTGCCTGCCCATGGCCATCGGCGGCGGTATCTCCGCTCCCGCTCAGGGCCGCGTCGCTGCAACTGCAATCAACCTGATGGCAAAACGCCCCAATGACTGGGCCAAAGGAATCATCCTCTGTATCACCGTCGAGTTCTACGCCATCCTGTCCTTGCTGGCATCCTTCCTGATGCTGCTGAACCTGAACCTGGGCGTCTAAGCCGACCCGGAAAGCACCGGAAAGGCTGGTAACAAATATGAACGGAATTGAAAAACTGACGCAACAAATCTGTGCCGATGCACAGGTTGAAATCGATGCCTTGCTGGCCGACGCCAAAGCACAGGCCGACGCCATTACAGCCGACTATGCACAGCGCGCAGAAACCGCTGCAGCCGAGATTCTTCGTAAAGGCGAAGCTGCCGCTGCCCAGCGCGAAGAACGTTTAATCTCCATGGCCATCATGGAAGGGCGCAAGGACATGCTGGCTGCCAAACAGGATATGCTGGCAAAAGCCTTTGACTTAGCTCTGGAAAAGCTCTGCAACCTGCCCGATGAGGAATATATTGCCCTGCTGACTAAGCTGGCAATCTCTGCCTCCACCACCGGCAAAGAGCAGTTGATTTTCTCTCAGAAGGACCGCACGCGCGTGGGCAAGGTGGTTGTCTCCGCCGTTAATGAAGCCGTACCTAATGCAAAACTAACTCTTTCTGAGCAGGTCCGCCCCATCCTCGGCGGATTTATCCTGAGTGATGGAGATATCGAAGTCAACTGCGCGTTCGAGACGCTGGTCCGTCTGCTGCGCAACGAAATCTCCAACGAAGTGGCCAACGTGCTGTTTGCATAACGGTGAAGGAGTGAGCCCCCTTGAAACAGAAGAAGGACATTGATTACATTTTTCTGTCCACCCGGGTCAAGGCCATGGAACGCAGTCTGCTGACCAAAGGACGAATCGAGCAGATGCTGGATGCTCCCACCAACGAGGACGCAGCCAAGGTGCTGGTGGAGTGCGGTTATCCCGAGATGACCGAAATTACCAATAGCGAACTGGATCGCATTCTCAGTGAACAGCAGGAAAACACGATGGCCGACTTGGGCAGTTGTGCCCCTGATAAATTTATTATAGATGTATTCAAACTGCGCTATGACTATCACAATGCCAAAGTACTGGTCAAGGCAGAAGCACTCTCAAGCGAACCAGAGCTGCTTCTCATGGCCGGGGGCCGCTATGGCCGTCAGCGCCTTGCAGATGATTACCGCAGAGAGGATCTGCTCGCTTACAGCGACTTGTTCCGCCGCGGACTTACCCGCGCCCGCGAAGTATTGGGTTCCACCGGTGATCCTCAGCTGGCCGACTTTATTCTGGATCGCGCCTACTTTGAAGAACTGAGCGCCTTGGCCAAGGCATCGGAAAACAAGTTCCTGGAAGGCTATGTGGCTTTGTGTATCGATGCAGCCAACCTGCGCTCTGCTGTTCGCGCATCCCGCCTGAACAAGGGCATGAATTTCCTGGAACAGGTGTTGGTCCCCGGTGGCACGGTCAGTGTTCGTAATTTGGCCACCGCCAGAGGCGAGGAACTGGGCAGCCTGTTTCTCTCCAGCAAATTGTCTGCAGCAGCAGCCGAAGGCAGTGCAAAATCCGCTCCCGGCTCCGGGTCTTTGACCGAGTTTGAGCGACTGTGTGACAACGCAATTATAAATTATCTCAGTGATGGCAGACGTGTCCCCTTTGGTGCAGAACCGATCATCGCTTATCTTTACGCCCGCGAGAACGAGGCTACCATCATTCGCATCATCATGGCCGGACGAATTGCCGGTCTGGACCGCACAACCATCCAGCAGCGTCTGCGCCAGACGTACACGTAAGGAGGTGGAGAAATATGGCAAGTTACCGTATTGCCGTTATAGGGGACCGCGAGAGCATACTGGGTTTCAAAGCTCTGGGGCTTGATGTGTTCCCCGCCGAAAGCGTGGAAAACGCCAAAAAGACACTCCACCGACTGGCCAAGGAAAACTATGCTGTGGTATATCTGACCGAACAGCTGGCCCAATATATGTCCGAAGAACTGGCTCGATACAAGGATGAGCTAACCCCTGCAGTTATTCTCATTCCCGGCAAAGAGGGCAGCCTCGGCATCGGCATGGCCAATGTAAAAAAATCCGTGGAGCGCGCCGTTGGCGCGGACATCCTTTAACTTCAACCTGAAAGAAGGTAAGAAATTTGAGCGGAAAAATTGTTAAGGTTTCCGGCCCGCTGGTGGTTGCTTCGGGTCTTGCCGACGCTAACATGTCCGACGTGGTCCGCGTGGGCGAGGAGCGTCTGATCGGCGAGATTCTGAACATGAGCGGCGACTCCGCCTCAATCCAGGTCTACGAGGAAACTTCCGGCCTGGGCCCCGGCGCAGCCGTGGTCACTACCGGCTCTCCCCTGTCTGTGGAGCTGGGCCCCGGCATCATTGAGAATATCTACGACGGCATCCAGCGTCCGCTGGAGGAAATCATGAAAAAGGTTCAGGGCAACAACCTGCCTCGCGGCGTGGAAGTTCCCGCACTGGATCGTGAAAAGAAGTGGGAGTTCACTGCCACTGTCAACGCGGGCGACAAGGTCATCGGCGGCGACGTGATCGGCACGGTTCCTGAGACCAGCGTGGTTCTCCACAAAATCATGATTCCCCCCAAGATGAGCGGTACCATCGAATCCATCCAGTCCGGTTCCTATACCGTGGATGAGACCATCGCCGTTCTGGTGGACGACAAGGGCGAAAAGCACAATCTGACCATGATGCAGAAGTGGCCCGTCCGTGTGGGCCGTCCCTACAAGCATAAGTATCCCCCCAAGACTCCCCTGCTGTCCGGTCAGCGTATCGTGGACGCCCTGTTCCCCATCGCCAAGGGCGGTACCGCCGCCATCCCCGGCCCCTTCGGCTCGGGCAAGACCGTCATGCAGCATCAGTTGGCCAAGTGGTCCGACGTGGACATCGTGGTCTACATCGGCTGCGGCGAGCGCGGCAACGAGATGACCGACGTTCTGCGTGAGTTCCCTGAACTGGTGGACCCCCGAACCGGCGAGTCCCTGATGAAGCGCACCGTGCTGATTGCCAACACCTCCGACATGCCCGTGGCTGCCCGTGAAGCTTCCATCTACACCGGTATCACCATCGCGGAGTACTTCCGTGACATGGGCTACGACGTGGCCGTCATCGCCGACTCCACCTCCCGCTGGGCCGAGGCTCTGCGTGAGATGT
>CAZDXX010000051.1:0-8931 GCA_964509595.1 uncultured Oscillospiraceae bacterium | reverse complement strand
AAATGTTGCCGCCGGAAATCACCAGATTGGTGGCCTCGATACCCTCGTAACTCTTGGTGATAGAGAGCGTGGTAGCAGAACCGGAAATAGCAAGATCGGTGTCAGCATGCACACCGTCATCGCCGGAGGACAGGGTATAGCTGCCGCCGGAAATGGTGATGGTGCCATTGGAGTGGATGCAGTCATCCAGAGAATTGATGTGAAAGGTACCACCGGAGATATAGATGTCCGAACCGGCCTTGATGCCTTTATAAGACTCATCAGAGGAAGTCAGCGACGCAGAACTGCCGCCACCCGTTTTTGCGGTGAAATTGACGTTTTCGACATTTACAACGGTTTCTGCCTGGATACCATCATTCCCTGCGGTGATATTGATCGTGCCGCCGTAGAGGTATACATAACCTCTGGATGCATCCTCGTCATTGTCGGAGCGGATACCATCACTGCCGGCGTTGATCGTAATGTTCCCGTTGTTGATCTTCACGCAGTCCTTGCCGTTAAGGCCCACTTTATTGGACGTAATTTTCAGCGTGCCGGAGGAGATGATCAAATCGTCTTTGGACACGATACCGTGTTTGTAGTTTCCGCTGAGCACCATGGTGCCGCTGCCGTTGATGGTCAGATCTGCCTTGCTGAAAATAGCGGCATCCAGCGTGGATCCACTGTCCGTAATAGAATAGGAGGAACCATCAGAAAGTGTATTGGTGGTTCCTTCGGCTAATGTGATGGTCACTTTATCCGCTTTCCTCACATAAATAGCAGGTCCCTGACTGTTTTTGATGGTGGCTCCATTCAGAATAATGGTCACATCTGCGTTGTTGGCATCAACCGTCACCATGGTATCGGTGATGGTCCCACTCAAGGTATACGTGCCGCCTGCTGTGATGTTATAGGTTTGCTCCCCCGTGGAGGTCGTCTTTGTTGTTTCTTCCGTGACCTCTACCGTTTTTCCTGCCTCGGGTTCAACGGTTACGGTATCACTTTCATCAAAGCTGAACTCCATACCGGAGGTATCCGCGGTCGTAACAGAAGGATCAACAACAGGTGTTTCTGTGCTGGTTTCATCGGAATCTGTATTTTGGCTGCCGCTATCTGAAACGGTTGTACCTTCATCACTTGTTACAACAGACAAACCCGTGTCAGCGGGATTTTTGTGATCAAGAGTCTCGCCCTCGGCTTGGCTGCCGCAGCCCGACAACGGACAGAGCAGCAGCGCCGCAGACAGCAGCAATGCAAAAGCATTTTTCTGATGTTTCAATGGAATTACCTCCTAAAGATGTAGCGTGGTTCTATGGTGTCCATGATACTGTTAGCTCTATTGAACCCCATCAACCTAAAGCGAAATTAAAGAACATCCGGTCTGCCGCGGTCTTTACAAAATGTTCATTTCTTTTCTTGGCAATCTTTTAGGTTCGCTTTAGGATGGAAGCGCAGAATAGGGAGCAGAAACAGCATAGGAGGCCGGTTTATGGCTAAGAAGCTTCAGCAGAGTTTCAAACGGGTCGAAAAGAAGTACCTTTTGACACCTGCCCAATATAATGCCCTGCTTGACGGCATGGGGCCTTACATGAAAGCGGATGAGTACGGACGTTACACCATCTGCAACATCTATTATGACACGGACAGTTTTGAGTTGATCCGAACCTCTCTGGAAAAGCCCATTTACAAGGAGAAACTGCGGCTTCGCAGTTACGGTACGCCAACAGACGATAAGAAGGTCTTTGTGGAGATCAAGAAAAAATTTGATCATGTGGTGTATAAGCGGAGAACGGTAATGCCCTGCGCCGAGGCCGTCGGCTATTTAGCTGGGGATATATATCCTGAGAAAGAGGATCAGATCTGCCACGAGATCGACTGGTTCCTGAACGTACATCAGCCCAAGCCCAAGGTGTTTATCGCCTATGACCGGGTAGCTCTGGCGGGCGTCGAAAACGAGGAACTGCGGGTCACGTTTGATACAAATCTGCGTTGGCGGGACTATGACCTGGACCTTCGCAAAGGGGATCACGGACAGCCCATCCTGCCTCAAGACCGTATCCTGATGGAAATTAAGATTCCCGGAACTGCGCCTGTGTGGCTCAGCCGCCTGCTCAGCGAAGTCGGTGCATTTCCCACCTCTTTTTCCAAATATGGGACTTGCTACAAAGATCATCTGTTGGAGCGTTCGCTTCCCCGAGAGGAATGTTTGGGTTCTCTCCAACTGCCTGAATTCAACACCTCAAAACCCGTGAAGGAGGATCTTATCAGTGCTTAACTCAATCATTGACAATCAAATCACGATTTCGGCATTTGCTATTTGTACGGCAGTCTCTCTGGTCCTTGGTTTGGGAATCGCGCTGCTTTGTATGTATAAAAGCCGTTACACCCAGAGCTTTGTTGTGACCCTTGCCATACTGCCCGCTGTCGTTCAGGTGGTCATCATGCTGGTCAACGGGAACATCGGCGCGGGTGTCGCGGTGGCCGGTGCCTTCAGTCTGGTCCGTTTTCGTTCGGTTCCCGGCAGCGCACGGGAGATCGGCATGATCTTTTTGGCTATGGCCATTGGCCTTGCCACCGGTATGGGATATGTCACGCTGGCGGTGCTGTTCTTCATCGTAATGGCAGTGTTTGTTCTGGCCCTTTCTGTACTGCGGTTTGGCAGCAGTAACGAGCATGAACGGGAATTGAAGATCACCATTCCGGAAACGCTGGATTACGACGGCCTGTTTGATGATCTTTTCCAGAAGTATACCTGTTCCGCGCAGTTGTATCGGGTCAAGACGACCAATATGGGAACGCTCTTTGAGCTGGACTATCACATCGTGCTGAAAGGCGAACGCATCCCCAAGGAATTTCTGGATGAACTGCGCTGCCGGAACGGCAATCTGAATATCGTTTGCGGAAGAGTCACATCCAAAGAGGCTCTTTGATGTAAAAAACGGGCAGGAGCCGAGAAGCATTGTGTTTCCCGGCTCGCTGCCCTATAATTGATTTGGGTGATCGATATGCGTATTTTAATTGCGGAAGACGAGCTGGATCTGGCCGAAGCACTGACCGTGTTTTTTGAACGGAATCAGTTTGTGGTAGATACTGTGCATGATGGGGTCAGCGCCTATGACTATGCCTGTATCGGAAAATACGATGCCATTATCTTGGACGTGATGATGCCGAAGATGGACGGGATAGAAGTATTGCGGAGGCTGCGACGGGACGGCATATCCGTTCCCATTATGATGCTGACAGCCAAAGCGGAAAAGGATGACCGTATCACCGGGTTTGACGCCGGGGCGGACGACTATCTCCCAAAGCCCTTTGCGCCGGATGAATTGATCTCTCGTGTACGGGCCATGCTGCGCCGAAGCGGCACGGACTACAAGGCCGCTGAACTGTCTTTCGGGGATCTTTCGCTGGACAGCAGCACGGGGGAGCTGCGCTGCGGCAGCAATAAAACAAAGTTGAGCGGGAAAGAGTTTCAGGTCATGGAGCTGTTTATGCGTGACCCCAAAACGATTTTCTCGGCAGACCGCATCATGGAACGGGTCTGGGGGTGGGACTCTGAGGCAGAGATCAATGTTGTCTGGGTCAACATCTCCAATCTCCGAAAGAAAATCAATGGCATTGGTTCCCGTGTGGCCATTTGTGTGAGTCGGGGACTGGGCTATTCACTGGAGGACGGAAATGATCCATAAGCTGCAGCGGAAATTTATAGCCATCGCCATGGGGTCTGTTACCCTTGTTATGCTGGTTCTGGGAATTTCCATCAATGTGATAAACTTTTTTTCTACGGACAATAATCTGAACGCCCGACTGGAAATGATTTTTGAAAATGAGGGGTCCGTTCCGCAATTTTCCGCTTCCGGTAAACCGGGGCAGAAGCGTGATTCTCGTTTTAACGCGGAAACACCTTACTCGACTCGTTATTTTGTCCTGCGTTATACGGAAACAGGCGAATTGATCAATGCGAATATGAAGAGCATCGCTGCCGTCACCGAAGAAGACGCGGAAACTTATCTGAACATTGCCGCAGAGCATGGCGAGGGCTTCGGTTACAGCGGGAGTTATAAGTTCTATGTGGCATCCACCGGAGACAAGCACTATATGGCGATTTTTCTGGACTGCTATGATGAATTGCACACGCTCCGAACCTTTAGTGCAGTTTCTTTACTGGTAGCGCTTACTTGTGTGGCCATGGTATTCGTTCTGGTGGTGCTGCTCTCCAAACGGGCTATCACGCCGGCGATCCAGACCATGGAAAAGCAGAAGCAGTTCATCACAGATGCCAGCCACGAATTGAAGACACCGCTTACCGTCATCAACACCAGCCTTAAAGTGCTGGAGATGGATGTAGGGGAAAGCAAGTGGATCGACAAGATCCAGGGGCAGACCGATAAACTGTCAACGCTGGTCAATGATTTGGTGACTCTTTCGCGGTTGGACGAAGAACGACCTCCGCTGCGGAGCAACAACTTTGACATCAGTGCAGCGGTTGAGGAAGTGGCGGACTCGTTTTGCGATCACGCTGCGGCGCATGGCCATGTTTTGGAAACTGAGATTACCCCTGATTTGAGCTATCATGGGGATGAATACGCGATTCGTCAGATGGTTTCAATTTTATTGGACAATGCGGTTAAGTATGCGGATGCGGACGGGAACATTCGTCTGTCGCTGAAGAGTGTGAAAAAGAAGATCATGATTCAGACGGAAAACCCCTGTGCCACATTGGACGAGCACGAAACAGAAAAGCTGTTTGATCGGTTCTATCGGGCAGATAAGGCGCGGTCGAATAAAACCACCGGCTTTGGAATTGGCCTTTCCATTGCGAAAACGATTGCAGAAGCACATAACGGAACGATTGCCGCCAACCGAACGGCGGACGGGATCGTTCACTTTGTGGTAACGTTACGATAAGCATACGCAGGCCGATATCAGATTGTGAGAAGGGCTAATATCCGACATTGAATCGCTGGGGTCCTCACGTTAATGCGTTCTTGACGTTCTGCCGGATCCGCTTCGAGAATGTCTTAAAAAGCAAAACTTCCTCTTTCGTAAAATCGGCGAAGCGCAAGGATTTCCAATCCTGAATCGTTCGTTCGAGGGCGGACAGTGTGTCAAGGGCATCAGGAAGCACGAGGATACGCTTTCGTTGAGCCTGAATGAAACCTTTTGCGCTCAACTGTTTCAAAATACGGTGAAGGGAACTACGGCTTACATTTGCCAAATCAGCAAGATCATTCCGTGCGCCTTGAAAGCCGTCACTGCCCAGAGCGAGCAAAACCAAGGCTTCATCCAACGTTAAATTGCGCTCTATAGACACGGTTTCCAAACAACGAGCCAAAAGTTTTCGTTCCCGGTACGCATCTGCCATGATCCCGCACTCATCCAACATGTCGGGAGCAACCTGGATACGCTCCTTGCCGAGCTTGCGGACGGAGGGCAATATGGTGGGGGGAACGGAACCGTCGTTTGCGGCATCCAAAAGGAAACGGTACACTTTCAGACGACGTTTTTGATACTCCTCCTCATCAAGGATATCCTTGTAAAGCTGGTTGTAATACTCAAAGACGGTCAGCTTCATCTGGATAGTTGTTGAAATGTTTGCCCCTTGGGTCGCAAGGGAACCCTTGGTTTTGACGTAATAATACAAAGGTGCCCTCAGCGCATAAAAACGTTCGGCATAGCGGATATATTCCAAATTAAACATAAAATCTTCACACCAGCTAATAGACGGGTTCATGCGTAAATGATGCTCTTCAATAATGGCGCGCCGATAGAGCTTGTTCCACAGCACGCCATAGTAGAAATCAGCAGGATTTTCCATCATGTGGGCGGCAAATTCTTCACGGCTCAAAACGATATCATCATCGATGTCTCCTTTGATGGAAACGCGGTCATCAACGACGCGGTAAAAGTCCGAGATCACCATATCGGTCCCGTGCTCCTGCGCAGCTTGAACCAGACGCTGTGTAGCATCCGGGGTAATCCAATCATCGCTGTCCAAAAATTGGAGATACTCTCCCCGGGCGTGATCCAGTGCGGTGTTTCGTGCGGCGGAAACACCACCGTTTTCTTTGTGAAAAACGGTGATACGGGGATCCTTGGCGGCATAGGCATCACATATGGCTCCACTGCCATCCTTGCTGCCATCATCGACCAGAAGCAATTCGAAATCACGATAGGTCTGTTTTAAGATGCTGTCAACGCAGCGATGCAGTGTGCTTTGCGCGTTGTAAACCGGTACGATGATACTTACTGTTGGAACCATTTCAACACTCCTTTGGGAGAAGGCTTGTATTTTGCGCAAGAAGGCGCAGAAGGTTTGCCGCGATGACCGGCGCGGACGTTAAACCCTGTCAGTCGATCCGCACCCGGCAGAAAAACAGGCAGCGGTCAATGCAGAAAAAAGGGTAGCAGGGTCAAATCTTGTCTATTATATCAATATTTTTTGCGTTTGTCATTCCTGATGTCGTATTTGCGCTAATAACGGCATAAGTTGTTCCGCTGGTGTTCGCCAAAATAAAATCCGCCCGCATGACGCAGGCGGATCGTTTTGTTTACTCGGCGTCTTCTTCCAGCGCCTCGATCAGAAAGCTGACCGGGCGAAATCCGTCGTTGCAGGAGATCATGGCAGACTTGGGATTTTTCATCCAGCCGTCATAAAAATTCTCGCCGCCGTGAGCGAGGGCCATGACGAAGGCAGACATGCTCTCCCATGCGCTGTCGCACAAGCCCTCCGGCTTTTGCCAGCCGTTGGCGATGAAGATTTGACCTTCCTGAATGTCGCAGGCGTGTTCGATCGGGTTTTCGTACTGCTCCATCAAATCGGGATAGCATGCTTTGCGCATAACTGTGATTTTGCATTTTTTCATGGTGGGCGCCTCCGCGTTCTCTCTGTTTGTCAACAGTATATTCCAAACTTGACGGATAGTCAATCTTACCAAGAAAACGGCGCGGCAAAAGCAAAAAGATATAAAAATTCACTAAAAACCTATTGACAAACCGGGGATGACATAGTACAATTTAACCAGAAAGAGAGGAAAGGTGAGTCCAATGGGCTAGTCAAACCAAACTTTCAAAAGCGAAGAGGATTTTGAAATCGAAGAAGTTACCGCGAACGGAACGCCAACATAACTCATGCGTATGAGACAGCACACAGTTATCCTCTTTTGGGCAATGTATCGGAAGACCTGGAGCTGAATGTGCACCCGTGTTTTGAGCAACCGAACAAGTGTAGACTGCTTCGAAATTTCCAAGCGCAACACAATGAAAGAAGAGGTAAACAAGTTGACAGAAACAAACCAGGAATAACCCCTCATCCGCGATGGACGGATGAGGGGTTTTGCTTTGTGAGCAGGTACATTCGCCTGGTCCTGCTCGTTTATTTTCGAAATATAAACGATAGTTATTCTCATTTACAAGCAGAAAATCATCTGCTATAATGAAAGAAATTGGCGAAAGGAAGGTGTGCCCATGAAAATGGTGTTGTTGACTGCCCTTGGAGTCGGCGGCGCGACAGTGATCGGCGCGATTTTGGGTTTTGCATTTAAAAAGATATCCCATTCCTTCAGCGATATCGTGCTCTCCTTTGCGGCGGGTATCATGCTGGCCGCGGCGGTGATCGGATTGATTTTGCCGTCCTTGGAATATGGGGGAAAAGCTCCGCTGCTGGTCACCATTGTCGGCATTTTCTGTGGTGCCCTTTGTTTGAACCTGCTGGACCGCATAGTGCCCCACCTGCACCGGCTGACCGGCGTGGATCAGGAGGCACATCCTGCCCAGACCGAGCAGTTGAATAAAATTTTATTGTTCGTCATGGCGATTGCCATCCACAATCTGCCCGAAGGCATTGCGGCCGGTGTGGGCTTCGGCACCGGAAATACCGGTGAGGCACTGGTCATCGCGGCCGGTATCGCGCTGCAGAACATTCCGGAGGGCATGGTGATCATCGCGCCTATGCTGGCAGCAGGCATGAGCCATAAGCGAACTTTTGTGGCGGCGCTGCTGACCGGCGTAGTGGAAGTCATCGGCACTCTGTTGGGTTACTTCGCGGTCAGCTTGTCCACGGCGGTCTTGCCCTTTGCACTGGCCTTTGCCGGCGGTACCATGCTCTATGTCATCAGCGATGAAATGATACCTGAAACACACGCCCACGGATGTGAACGGGGCGCGACCTATTCTTTGCTGGCCGGTTTTTGTCTGATGTTGGTCATGAGTGTGGTTTTGGGTTGAAAAATGAGTCCGAAACGTATTAATGGAATGAGTTATTCCACTGCGTTTTCATATAAATGTGATTTTGTTACAGACTTAATTCATAAAATGGAGTAAAATACAATCAATCAAACAAAGATAAGTTGCAGGAGGTTATGATTATGAGATTGAAGGATAAAGTTGCTGTGATCACCGGTGGAAGCCGCGGCATTGGCTATGCTACCGCTCAGGCATTTTTGAGAGAGGGCGCTGTGGTCATCATCGCGGCCAGCAGTCAGGGCTCTGCCGACAAGGCAGTTGCCAAGCTGAAAGAGGAGTTCCCCAACTCCACCGTGGGCGGCATTTGGCCCGATCTGAGCAATCTGGACGATGTGCGCGCCGCATTTAAAGGCGTGATCGAGCAGTACGGCGATCTGGACATTCTGGTCAACAACGCCGGTATGTCCGAGAGCACTCCGCTGGCCAACTATACCGCAGAAACCTTGGACAAGGTCATGGACCTGAACGTCAAGGGCGTGTTCAACGCCACCAAGGTGGCGGCCGAGAGCATGACCGAGCGCGGCGACGGCGTGATTTTGAATACCTCCTCCATGGTCAGCATCTATGGCCAGCCCAGCGGCGTGGCCTACCCCATGTCCAAGTTTGCTGTCAACGGTTTGACTGTCTCTCTGGCCCGTGAGCTGGGTCCCAAGGGCATCCGCGTCAATGCCGTAGCCCCCGGCGTCATTGAGGCCGACATGATGAAGG
>CAZDXX010000050.1:0-9235 GCA_964509595.1 uncultured Oscillospiraceae bacterium | reverse complement strand
TGGTAACCAAACTTGGTGTACTTGATCAGGACCAGGAAAATGACCAGAATCAGCAGCAAAACCGTGATACACAGGTACATATTGGACAAATTGCGGGCTGCAGGAGCAGCATATAGCTGCAGGCCCTTAGAGTCGGACCCAACAAAGGCCAGACACTCGTAAATCAATGCCATACCAATGCCGAGAACCATTGCAGGCGTGCGGAACCAGACGAAGATCAGACCAACCACACCACCGAAGACCAGGCCAAAGATTAAAGCAAATACCAGAACGCCGATACCGCCCAGACCAAGGCTGATGGCCAGATTGCCGCCCAAGATAGAGGCAGCCAGACGCTGAGCTCCCAGAGACAGGTCGAAACGGCCGTTACTCAGGTTCAGAGACAGCGCCAACGCAGTACATGCTGCAATACAGGTGGCGCGCACGAAATTCTGCACGTCCAGGATCGTAACAAACATGTGGCGGCCCTGGTTAATCATACACAGAATGTCCATAATCAAGAGCATGATCGCGGGAACCGCAACCGTGATCAAGATCGATTTCAGTTTTCTTTTACTTGCAGTGCGCATAATCGCATACCACCTTTTTGGGGACCCTGCTTTACTGCAGGGCAGGGTCCGGGATTTCGAATGATATTTCAGAGGGATAATAACTTAGGGATTACATGCCGCGTGCGGCCAGAACAGCTTCAGCGGTGATGCCCAGCAGCTGCTCCTGTACGGAAGCGCTGGTAGCATCGGCATTGTAGATGCACAGCATGTTCTGGATCTCCTCAACGCTCAGCTCCAGAGTGTCTGCGCTGGTGTTCAGGCTAGCCAGCTTCATATAGGTTTCGGCATCGGTGGACAGCCACAGAGGAGTGGCAAAGTCGGTGCCGACATTGTCGGTACGCATGACATCAGCATTGCCGGACAGGCCGTTGTACAGGACAGCAAACATGCCGCCGACCAGGATGTTGCCGGGGTTGATGACAATAGCGTCGATGCTGGAGTTGCCGTGAACGTCCTTGGTATTAACGGCGGCGGTAGCAGCCTCATCAATGGAGGTAAAGTAACCGACCTTCACGTCGATGTCGTATGCACGCTCCACTTCGTCGATAGCAACAGCGAACTTGGTAGTAGCCTGGTTGCAACCCAGAACGACGTCATACTCACCGGTCTGCAGCTCTGCGGACAGGCCAGAAACGTAGGTGTCAGAGTTGGGGTAACCGGGGTACAGCAGGATCTTCATATCGGTGCCGGTCTCAACCTCGGTCATGCCGCGAGAAGATGCCAGGTTCTCGATGGTGTCAGAGTAGGTTAGGTTGTAGTTCTTCTGCAGGGTCTCCAGCATGGCGTAGGTGCACTCATAGTGCTGAGCGTTGCCCAGGCCTGCACCGGAGGAGATAATGACGACGTTGTGATCCTTGCCGTCACCGGTAAACTGGTTGACCATTGCCTCGTATGCTTCAGCAACACCGCTGACGGGAGCGCGCATGCTGCCCAGGACGTAGGGCAGATCTGCATTCTCTGCGGGGGGAGCGTTGCTGATGATGTACATGCCAAGCTCGTTAGCCTTGGCGTTGATCTGCTCAACAGAGCTGTTCTGGAAGTTCATAACAGCCTGGCAGCCGGCTGCATAGGCATTCTCCAGGAAGGTCATAGCGACTTCTGCGCTGTCAACAGCCTCAGAGAACATGAATTCAACGTTGAATGCGGGGCCAATGTACTTTTCCAGATACTCCTGCTGAGCCAGAGCGGTAGCATTGATCTGGGTGAACGCAACTGCGATCTTGTAGGGCTCCAGCTCTACTTCATCGCTGCCCTCATCGGGGGTCTGCTCGTTGTTTTCAGCGGGAGCGCTGGTATTGGGGGTATCGTTGTCGGGAGTTTCGTTGTTGCCCTGGTCATTGGAGCAGGCCACCATGGAGAAAACCATGACCAATGCCAGGAGCATGCTGAGAAGCTTTTTCATCGTTTGTGTCCTCCTTAATAAAATTTCGTTTCTTATCCTTCTCGGGCAGGGAGCAGTTGACTGCGCTTGCTGCCCGCAAGAACCAACAACAGGAATACGATACCTCGCACACCCTGAATCAGGGTGGAGGGGACGCCCACCATCAGCAGGCCGTTGTTCAACGCGGTAACAGTCACGGCGCCGATCACGGCTGCGTATACACGGGATTTGCTGCCGCCGGAGATGGGCATGCCGCCCAGCACAATGGCGAGCATAACGTCCATGTTCATGGTCGCACCGGTGGTGACACCGACGGAACCGGAACGAATGATCATCAGTAGCGCACCCAGACCAGCACCCAGACCAGCTACCAAAAATGCGATCAGAACATATTTGTTCCAAAAGATACCGGTCAAGTTTGCACACTTCTCATTGGAACCGACCGACTTCAGAGAGCGGCCGACGCTGGTGAAGTGGAATGCAATGATACATCCGAGGACAAAAATAGCGAAAATGATGTAAGGTATATTCAGCTCCTGCATCTTACTAGTCAACGCGTAGGGCAGGCTGACCGTGCCGCCATCCAGGACTTCTTCCTGCAAAGCAGTCAACAGGACCATCATGACGATGGTAACGTGGATAACCGAGACTCTCAGCAGAGTAGAAAGCAGAGCACAGAGGCCCATGATGGCAATACCCATCACAACAGCCACGACGATCATGACCGGAGCGGACTGGGTCTTCTCGAATGTAATCGCGCAAATAGCAGCAGTCAGAGCAGTACAGGAACCCATTGCGATATTGATGTTGCCAGTTGCAAAAATATAGCTTGCACCAGTTGCGACAACAGCCACGATCAACGCCTGGTCAATGATCATGTTTAGGTTGACCTTGGTCACGAAGCGGCCCTTAGTTGCCAAACCGAAGATCAAAACGATCACTGCAAGGCATACGATCGGCAGAACTGCCTGAAGGAAGCGGTTTTCCTTCAATTTCATAAGTGTCTGTTTCATCTTCCTGCCCCCCTTTACAGCATGTAGTTGATAAGCTCGCCTTCGGTCGGCTTATCGGTTCGGAGAGCTTCGTGAGCGATCTGACCATCACGCATGATCAGGATTCGGTCGCTCATACCGATCAACTCGGGCAATTCTTCGCTGATCAAGATGATGGACTTACCGGCTTTCTTCATATCGTAAATCAACTTGTAGATAGCTGCCTTGACACCAACGTCCACGCCGCGAGTGGGACAGTCCAGAATCAGAACTTCGGCATCTGCTGCCAGCCACTTACCCATAGCTACCTTCTGCTTATTGCCGCCGGAAAGCGTATCGACCGCATGATAGCGGGAAGCACACTTGATGGACAAATCCTCGATCTGCTTGTCAACATACTTTTTTTCTTTCTTTCCGGAGATAAACGGGCCGAAGAAGCGGTTCACCTTATAGCCGGTGCTCTTGATGTTGTCCAGAATAGGAGCAGCCAGCCAAAGGGACTCGGTATCACGATCTTTGGACAGATAACCCATACGATTGTTGATGGCCACGCGTGTGTTCTTCACCACGGTGTCGCCTACATAGACCTTGCCGTCCACAACTTCTTCCGCACCGAATAGCGCTTTACCCAGACGGTGCATACCGCATTCGCTCAAACCACCGATGCCCAGAATCTCGCCCTTGTGCAGCTCCAGAGATAGGCAGAGGATATCTTCCATCGTTGTGATGCAGTCTGCACGCAGAACGACATCTTCTCCATAGCCGTCCATATCCACACGATAGTAGTTATCTTTCAACTCACGGCCGACCATCATCTGCTTGATCACGTTGCCGTCGAACTCATCGTGCTCCAATGTGCCAACGATGACACCGTCTCGCAGAACGGTCAGGGTGTCACACTGCTCCATCAGCTCGTCCAAATCGTGAGAGATAAACAGAACAGCGTTTCCTTCCGCAGTCAGCTTTTTCATCAGCTCGTAAATCAGAGTGCGGCCGCGCTGAGACAGCGCCGTTGTTGTCTCATCCACGATGAACAACTTAGGTTTCCAGTACATAGCCTTCGCGACCTCGATCAGCTTACGGCTCTGGATGTCCAGCGTAAAGGTCGGCATATGACCACGCAGTTCGGTGATGCCCAGTTCATCCAACAGTGCATCAGCAGCCTGATTCATTTTTGACTGATTGACAAAGGGACCATTGGAAAACAGCTTCTCATGTCCCAAAAAGAGATTTTCAGCAACAGAGATATTCGGAATCGTACCGGCTTCTTGCACGATCATAGTGATACCGGCCTGCTCTGCCTGCAGCATAGTAGTCGGCGCCCAAGGTTCTCCCTGATAAGTCATGGAGCCGCTGGTTGCACTCTGCATACCTGCAATGATGGACGAAACAGTGGACTTACCACTTCCGTTTTCACCAATCAGGCCTCGAATCTCACCTTTCCTCACCTCGAAGGAAATATGGTTCAGTGCGACGGTCACGCCAAAGTTCTTATACATGTCCTGCACTTGCAGCAACACATTGTCCGGCATGAGACGTCCCCCTTTCTGCATTCCTATTTTGCATAAACAGACTGACACAAAATAAGATTTAATATATTCACATTATACAAATGACCCTATTTTCTATCTATAAATTCGCCGAGTTCTTTTTTCAAAAATCAGATTTACAAATTAAGAATTTTCAAAAATCATTCCTCGTTTTTTTAAAATATCAAAAATCAGACCCAGTATTTTGTCTTGATCAACAAAAAACAGGTAACCGAAACACGAATACGCTTCGGTTACCTGCAAATCATCTTTTAATTCAATTGCAACCATTCTTTTTGCTGACGTTCCAGTTCTGTACGGACCGTTTCCATATTGGCCGTTTCCAATTCCTCTGCCATCATGGAGATACCCTCTTGCGCATCGATCATTCCGGAACAAAGTGCCGAAAAGTACTTTTCCAGAATCTCACTGCACTGGTAAATCTCATTGGAAACTGAACGGTTATCAAACAGAAATCCGTCTGCATTTACATCTTCATCGTACCAATCAGGATCCTCCGGTGTGATTGGAGCAGAAGCATTGTCCCGCAATGCCCAGCATAGATTGATGTAGCGTTCATCGCGTCCTTTCTCCACAACGGGTTTGACCGCACCGTTCTCAGCGTTCATGTAGTCCACACCCTCTTGTCCGTAAATGCACAGCTGAAGTACATCCGGATCCGTGTAGATCAACCGCAGCACTTGCAGGCATCGATTCACATCTTCGGTATATGCATATACCGCAAAGGACATATCCGAAACACCATCTTTATAAAAGGTATCATTCAGCTGTGCATATGTCACCGGGATGTCCAGTGTATACTCCAGATCTCTGACTGTATATCGATTTGCTTCCACAAATGCACCAAAAGCAAGGCCACTTTCCATCCACGTTGCGACTGATTCGGTATTAAACGGTGCGTTATCCTGAATAAGGCCAGCTTCATTCCATTGGCGCATCACTTCGCACCGCGCCCGAAACTCAGGCAGCTCACAGACATTAACAGCGCCTGCTTCCGTTACCAGACAGCCTCCTCCACTAATGAGCAAATCCGCAGATGTAAAAGTCTCCATCTGTCCCCGATCCGATACAACCGGAATCATGTCAGGATATGCCGAATGTACACGCAAGAGCACTTTATACAGCTCATCCAGAGTCGTAACTGTCTCCGGTTTGATTCCCAATGCATCACAGACATCTTGACGCATCAGGAAACCCCAATCGCTCTGGGTTTCGTTTCCAAAGGGAATCCCGTAAATATACCCGTTTACATCGGTCTGCACCCATGCGCTCTCCTCGGGAACTACCTGCCAAAATTCCGGAAAATCCTCCAGATAACGATCCAGACGATAAATATAGTTGCCTTCCAGCAACTTGTTCATCGTCGTCCGGTTCCGGCAGACGAAGATATCAGCAAAATCACTCTCCAGAAGCAAATCATCGATTCGCGCATCATACTCTTCAAGGCCGATCATGCGAAGTTCCACTTTGCACCCCAACTGCTCCAATGTGATCTCACTCAAAGCTTCGGATACTCGCTGCAGGGACTCTTCCGATGTCTCTCCTATGGTCAGGATCCGTACGGTCTTGATTTCCACTTCCGGCGCCTCAGTGACAGAATCCGGCCAGAGAATCAGAACCTCACACAGCAGGATCAGAACCGCAATAACCGCAACCGCAATCAGAAACACACTTTTTTTACTTCTCATGCTTCACACAGCCCTCACCACGCTGATAGGCATTTCTGCTCTCCAGCGGACTTTGTCCGGTCACCTTTTTATATGCATAAGAGAAATGCGAAAAGTTGTCATACCCCACCTTAGCTGCAATGATGCTGACCGGCAGACGAGTCACCTGAAGCATTTTCTTCGCCTCATCCATCTTATGCTCGATCACAAATTCCTTCAGCGTCTTTCCCGTCTGCTTCTTAAACAAGCGGTTTAGATAGTCTGGATTCAAGTAAACATGATCAGCAAGATCTCGGCGATGAATCTCCTGATCCAGATTTTCGTCAATATAGCGGATGACTTCTTCTACCACGTCCTGCTCCTGTCGCGGTTCCTGACGGCTCAAGTGTCGGGCAGCCATGCGAACCAGCTTCATCATCGCCTCGACAGACCGAGAAGCGTTTCTGTAGATATCATAACTCTCCGAATCTACCAGGACTTCCCGCCAGAACGCACCTGCATCCCCCGTTTCCTTTCGGACAGCATCCATCAGCCGTTCATACAAACCGGAGGCACATTTCTGATCGTCCAAGCCGTCCTCCTTCATCTTTTTCAAGGTTCGCTCTGCACTTTGTAGCAGGTCGCTTCCCTCTCCCCAAAGGACACATTCTTCCCCTTTATCATCCGACTGTTCAGGAACCGGATCCTGTTCCCGAAGTTCTTCATCATCGGGAACATACCATCCGCCGCCACGCAGACTTCCTACTGCACGCGCCACTGAATCCTTGATTTGCTTATAAGGTGCCGGCTGAACAACATAATCAAAAGCACCTAAGCCCACAGATTTTTGAGCATAGGTAAACTCTGCATGGGCAGTTAGGAAAATGCACTTGGTGTCCATTCCCTGCTCACGCATCCAGCGTACCAAGCTCAAACCATTCTCCACCGGCATCTCAATGTCACAAAGCATGACGTCGATAGTGTGTTTCGCCATGATTTGACGTGCCTCCGCGGCACTGTTGGCACCCAGAGCCAGATCAATGCCGACAGAATTCCAGTCGACCAGATTAAGCAGTCCGTCTACTACGGTCTTCTGGTCATCAACAATCAATAGCTTCAGCACCGCTATCCTCCTCTCCTGTATCTCTGCCAATCGGCAAATAGAACTCGATCGTTGCTCCGTCCCGATTCAGGAATGCGACAGAAAAATCATCACCGTAAAGAATGCGGAAACGGCGAACGACATTCTGTAACCCCACGTGGGTCGTAGACTCTGCAAGCCACGCATCACCGTTAAATCGTCCCAACTGCTCCTGCGTGAATCCACTGCCATTATCCTGCACCATTAAATATAGCATCGGACCGTCTTCAGTATGAATACTCTTGGCACGAATGCGAATCTGCAGCTCATTGTTCGGAGCCAGATTGATGCGCACGCTGTTCTCCACAAGAGACAGCAAACTGATTGGCGGAATCTGCACATCAAGCAGCGTCGGTTCAATATCCTGCACCAGCTGCGGTTCCACGTTGCTCATGACACCGTAAAGCTTGACATAGTTTTCGCAAAAGCTCAATTCTTCGCGCATAGGCACAGTATCGCTGCCTGTTCGCAGTGCATAACGCAGATGCTTGGACACCAGCAGAACGCAAGTTTTAATATCTGCATACTGTCCTTGCTGTGCCAACGCGTAAATAACCTTCAGGCAATTCAGATAAAAATGCGGACGAATCTGCGCCTGCAGAAAGGAAAGTTCTGCACGCTGGGTCTCCAACGCCTTTTCATACTGCTCGATCTTCAGATTGCGGATCTGCCCAAGCATTTGATTAAATGTGGTATTGACCTCTCGGAACTCCTCACAGGTTCGTGTCTCATCCGAAAGCATATCCGCACTTCCGTCTCGAATCTTTCGCATGGTATCTACAAGACCGTCCAATGGCTGGAAAAAATCACGCTTCAGCTGCAGATAAAAAATCGGGATCGCAAGCAAAACTACAATGGCGATCAAAATCACCAGGAACATAGCGATGCCCATGATGCCCACGATACCTCTGTAAGGGACCAGGTAAGACAGTTCAATACCGCACAGTTCTTCATTGAGAATCATGTATTTTTGATTCCCGGAAAGACGCACAGTGGGCTCCAGCCAGTTTTTCGGAACAGTTTCTGTCGGAAACGGTGTCAGCAGGGTATCTCCATCACGGAGCACCAACACACTCTCATCCTTCAACTCCAAGGAAAGCTGATGAGCCATCGGATTCAAATCAAAAATCGCCGCACAGTACATTCCCTGATAATACACCACACGACAAAGGAACCATCTCTCAGCGATCTCGACGGTAAACCACTGGCGATGCTGACTGTTTCCCTCCCGAAAAAAACGCATAAAGCGTTTTTGGACAGCCTCACGCAAAAAGACCTGCTCCTTCAGTTCCAGATAATCCAGCCCGTTATCCCGCGAGGCGTAAAACTCGTTGTTCTCACTGTACAGCACTAGGAATGAAAGGTCGGTGTTTGTTTGGAACAAATCATCCTCAGCGGACAACACCTCATAGGATGCAGCATATAAACGTGCATCACTGAGCTGATCCGCCATGGAACGGAACACACGGTCTTCAAGCGCCAGATCATACAGATGATTTTCTACGCTCTGCGTCTCCTGTTCAAGTTGTGAGACCAACAAATTTAGGCTGGTCGTCTCGCTGGTGGTCAACTGGTCATACGTCTTCCCTACCTGCATGATTGAAATCACGCCAAGCAGCACCAAAGACGGAAACAACAGCGCAAAGATCCAAATGATCACTCGATATTTAATTGAAAAACTTTTCTTTTTCAATCAAAACAACCTCACAAGTTTATTCCAGGTTCAGCCTATCAAAATGAGAAACTTTTTTCAAGCTATTATGTCATTTTTGGATATTTTCCCAGAAGAAATGTCCAAAATTCCAAAAAGTAAAGGTCTGTTTTTTGATAATTTTATTCCTCTGTCTTTACAATTCCACACCAAAATTTTTCTTGACAAATTCGGTCTACAACTATAGACTATAGGTGTAGTCTACAATTATAGACCAAAGGAGCTGATTTTTTGACTGAATTGAAATTATGCGAAAGCGATTA
>CAZDXX010000049.1:0-9275 GCA_964509595.1 uncultured Oscillospiraceae bacterium | reverse complement strand
GGCAATTTCTCCAACGAAGCTCTGATTCAGACCATCAACGTGGATCTGGCCAACGATCTGGGTAACCTGCTCTCCCGTACCACTGCTATGGTCGCCAAATATTTTGGCGGCACCTTGCCCGCAGCGCGCAAGGCTGACGCTCTGGACGATGAGCTGATCGGTATGGCCACCGCCTTGCGCGGCAAGTACGAAGAGCAGATGGAAAAGTTCGCTTTCCAGAACGCTCTGGCTGAAGTATTCAAGGTCATTCAGCGCGCCAACAAGTATATCGATGAGACCGCTCCCTGGACTCTGGGCAAGGACGTGGCAGCCAATGGCGACCGTCTGGCTTCTGTGCTGTACAATCTGCTGGAAACCACTCGCATCTGCGGCGTGCTGCTGACCCCCTTCATGCCCGATTCCATGGATAAGCTGTTTGCGCAGTTGGGCGCTGGCGAAGACTGCCGCACTTGGGAGTCTGCGGCTGCCTGGGGCAGCCTGAACGCCACCGCCACCGTAACCAAGGGTGAGAACCTGTTCCCCCGTATCGATATGGAGAAGGCTCTGGCCGAACTGGAAGAGGCTCGTCTGGCCGCTCTGGCCCCCACCGCTCCTGCCGTGGAACTGGAACCCTACACCGAAGAGAATGTGGATTTTGAAACGTTCTGCAAATCCGACTTCCGTGTGGTCAAGGTCAAGGATTGCCAGGCAGTCAAGAAGTCCAAGAAACTGCTGCAGTTCACTTTGGATGACGGCTCCGGTGTGGATCGTCAAATTCTGTCCGGCATCGCCATGTACTACAAGCCCGAGGATCTGGTGGGCAAGACCCTGGTTGCCATCCTCAACCTGCCGCCCCGCAAGATGATGGGTCTGGACTCCTGCGGTATGCTGATCTCTGCAGTCCACAAAGTGGACGGTGAGGAAAAACTGAACCTGCTGATGCTGGATGATTCCATCCCCGCTGGCGCAAAGCTCTGCTAAATCTGCCAACGCGAGCTCTACGAGATAAAAAGCGATGCCTTCATCCGTTCAATGAAGGCATCGCTTTTGCTTGTCTATCTGTGTTAAGGAGTGAAATCCATGTCTGCCAACAAGAAAACTCGTCAAATTGTATGGGCCGCTGTTTTTGCTGCGGCTATTACCATTACTACTGCCTATGTTCTGCACATCCCCCTGCCCAACGGCGGGTATATCCACCTGGGCGATACCCTGATTTACCTGTGCGCCTGCCTGCTGCCCACGCCCTGGGCTGTGGCCGCCGGCGCCATCGGCGGCGGTCTGGCTGATCTGCTGACCTACCCGCTTTATGTTGTGCCCACCATCATCGTCAAGGCTGTGATCTCCCTGCCGTTCACCAGCAAGCATGATCGTGTGCTCTGCCCGCGCAACGTGGCCGCTGTTTTTATCTCCGGCCTGCTTTCTCCCTTTTTATATGGCATTGCCGATATGGTGATCTCCGGCACTGTTGCCGCCTTTATTCCGCAATTTCTGGGCACCCTGATCCAGTCGGTGGGCAGCGGAATCATCTTCGTTGTTCTGGCCTTTGCCGTGGACCGGCTGAAGCTGAAAAAACGTCTGCAGATCGGCTGATTGTCCCACCCCTTGCTTTTCATCCTGAAAACAGGTATGATAAAAGGCACTGAAATTGCGAGGTGACCACTTATGGGCCTTTTTGATACTCACGCACATTATTATGACGATGCCTTCGACGCAGACCGCGATGCGTTGCTCACCGCGCTGCCCTCCAAAGGCGTAGAATTAATCGTCTGTCCGGGCTGCGATTTGGAATCTTCTCAGGCTTGTATTGATCTGGCTGCAAAGTATGACTATATTTATGCAGCAGCCGGTTTCCATCCGGAAAACCTGCAGGGTGTTACTTTGCCCGATGTGGATAAAATCAAGAAACTCTGTTCCGCACCCAAGGTGGTGGCCGTGGGCGAGATTGGCCTGGACTACTATTGGGTCAAGGAAAAGGAAGAGCGCGCCTTCTCCCGAGAGATGTTCGATGCCCAGCTTTCTTTAAGCGAAGAATTGGATCTGCCCGCCATTGTTCACGACCGCGATGCCCATAAGGACTGTTTAGACATTGTGCGTGCCCACCCCAATGCCCGCGGCGTATTCCACTGCTATGCCGGCAGCCTGGAGGATGCCAAAGTTCTGGTCAACAAGGGCTGGATGCTGTCCTTTACCGGAAACATCACCTTCCACAACGCACGCCGCGCACCCGAGATTTTAAAATGGCTTCCGCTGGAACACTTGATGCTGGAAACTGACGCACCCTACATGGCGCCTGAACCCTTCCGCGGCACACGGTGTGATTCCTCGTTGATCCCCTACATGGCTGCTAAGGTAGCCGAGTGCAAGGGCGATATCAGCGCCGAAGAGGTGCTGCGCATCACTTGCGAAAACGGCAAGAAATTTTTCCGAATCGGAGTATAATATTATGCAGACTATTTCTTACGAATATGAAGGTTCCCTGTATGTGAACCTGACTAACAAGTGTGACTGCGCCTGCGTATTCTGCCTGCGCAATAACGGTCACAAGGGCAGCATCTACGCTGACGACCTGTGGCTGGAGCACGAGCCAACCCGGCAGGAAGCACTGGACAATCTGCTCGCCCGTGATCTGGCCAGCTATCCCGAGATTGTATTCTGTGGTTTTGGCGAACCCACTTACCGCATCGACGATATTCTCTGGCTGGTGGATGAGATGAAGAAAGCAGTCCCCAATCTGCCTCCTATTCGCATCAACACCAACGGCCATACCAACCTGATTCACGGCCGTGACGTCACGCCGGAGCTGGCCGGGCGCATTGATGTACTGTCCATTTCCCTAAACGGTTCCACCTGTGAGGAGTATGTAAAAGTGACTCGTCCCCGGGACGGTGATGCAGCCTGGGACGCCATGTTGGATTTCACCCGGAAAGCCGCCAAGTACGTTCCCCAGGTCAAAATGACCATCGTCAACAAAGACAAGACTCCCGAAGAGATCGAAGCCTGCCGCATTATGTGCGAAGAACTGGGTGCTGTTCTCCGTGTGCGGGAATATATTCCTGATTAAGTGCAAAAATGCCTGCCGCGTTTGCGGCAGGCATTTTCAAATATTTGATTTTGATTAAATGACCTTCATGGTCCAGCCATAGGGATCTTCGATCTTACCCCACTGGATACCGGTCAGGGTGTCATACAGACGCTGAGTCAGCTCACCGATCTTACCATCGTTGATGACTACATGCTTGTTTTCCCAGCCCATCTCACCGATCGGGGAAATAACGGCAGCAGTGCCGGAGCCCCAAGCTTCTTCCAGTTTTCCGGCGTCAGCCGCAGCAAACAGCTCCTCGGCAGAAATCAGACGCTCTTCCACCTCATAGCCCCAGCTGCGCAGCAGTTCCAGACAGGAACGGCGGGTAATACCAGGGAGAACCGAACCGGTCAACATGGGCGTGACGACCTTGCCATCGATCTTGAACAGAACGTTCATGGAACCGACTTCTTCGATATACTTGCGCTCCACACCATCCAGCCACAGCACCTGTGCATAGCCGCTCTCGGCAGCTCGCTCACCGGCACGGATAGAAGCTGCGTAGTTGCCGCCGCACTTGGTGTAGCCGGTACCACCCTTGACGGCACGGACATCTTCGCTTTCCACATAAATTCTAACAGGGTTGATTCCCTCAGCATAATAAGCACTCACAGGGCAGCAGATCACACAGAAAATATAAGTATGGGAAGCATGAACACCCAGGCTGGCATCGGTTGCGATGACAAAGGGGCGGATGTACAGAGACGTCTCAGGCTCAGTGGGAACCCAGTCAGCATCCGTCTTCACCAAAGCCTTGACGCCTTCCACAAACAACTCCTCAGGGATAGCGGGAATGCACAGACGTTCACAGGAATCGTTCATGCGGCGAGCATTGTCATAGGGGCGGAACACTTGGATACCGCCGTCAGGAGTGCGGTATGCCTTCATGCCCTCAAACACTTCCTGTGCATAATGGAACACCATAGTGGAGGGGTCCAGATGCAGCGGTCCATAGGGAACGATACGAGGGTCATACCATCCTTTTCCCGTCTCATAGTTGAGCAGGAACATGTGGTCGGTGAAATATTTACCGAAACCCAGATTCTTCTGGTCGGGCTTATTCTTAGGCTCGGCCGTTTTGTTGATTTTGATTTCCATGTCAAAGGCCTCCTGCGTATCAATTACGCGTTAAACGCGTGATGTACGAATAAATATACGGTTATTATAGCAGTGTGATTTTCAATGTGCAATGGGCAATCTGCCATTTTTTAACGCTTTATCGCGAAAAAGTATGTAGGCAGGCACCGAAATCATTCCCAATCTCCTTGCGCGACCGGATACACACTGCCGCCTACACGGATCGAGTACTCTCCATCCACTTCTTCTGCATTGATATACAGCAAAGAAGGACGCCGGGCTTCCGCCCCCTGATGCACCGTATATGACAGCTTTTTTCCATCCAGCATTTCATGTTTTAACAAATATCCGGCCAGATCACCATTGGCACTTCCAGTCGCCGGATCTTCTTTAAACCCGGTGTCGTGAACAAAAACACGTACTTTCAAATTAGATTTGTCTTCCACCGAAAAAACCAACAGACTACACGGATCATGTTCCGATAAGAATTTCTGAAAACGAGAATGATCGATTCTGCATCGCTTTACAGCATCCGCATTCACCATAGGTACGATATGCGCCGCCAGTCCGGTAGACACCCACTGAATCGGATAGTCATCCCGAATACACTCCGGCTCCACTGACAGAACCTCCGCCAGAACGGACCTATCAATGATCTCGCCAAACTTCGGGGCGTTCTGCGACATAGTCAGTACCCCTTCGTGAATGCTAACCGGGATTGGTCCTACATCCAGATTCAGAACGACCTGATCAGACTGCCCGTTTTCAAGTATCTTCCAGATGACAAACGCGGTCCCCAATGTGGGATGCCCGGCAAAGGGGATTTCCTCATCCGGAGTAAAAATCCGCACCCTGTAACCACCATTCGCTTGCTTTCCGGACACAATAAAAGACACTTCGCTGAAACCGACCTCCAGCGCGATTTTCTGCATCTCTTCTGCCGAAAGTTCGTTCTCCGGCAAGAAAACAGCCAACTGATTCCCCTGATATTTTTCCTGAGCAAAGCAATCCACCATATAATATCGCATGTTTCCCGCCTCCTTATTACCTGCATTTCGTTCTGCTTTTTTCGAATTTTAGCACGCAAAAGCTGCGTTTGCAACGCCTGCCTTGCGTTTAAATGAAAACCATGGTATACTAAAATGCAATTTTATAAACATAAGGATAGATAGAGAATGGAAATCAACGGCGAAATCGTCAACGACATTGTTATGTATGATCAGCTCGGCTTGTCCGCTCCGATCATGAAAGCCCTTCTGAAGAAGGGTTATAAGCAGGCAACCCCTGTACAAGGCGGTGCTATCCCGTTCTTCATGGAATGGAAGGATGTCATTGCTAAAGCTCCCACCGGCACCGGCAAAACCTTTGCCTTTGGCATTCCCATGGTGGAGCACATTGACCCCGAATCCAACGACATTTTGGCTTTGGTTTTGGCTCCCACCCGCGAACTGGCCATCCAGATTCAGGATGAATTGCGCGATTTATGCCAGTACAAAGAGGGCGTACGTACCGTTTGTCTGTACGGCGGCGCCCCCATCGACAAACAAATCAACGCCCTGAAAAAGAAGCCCCAAATCGTAGTTGCCACGCCCGGCCGCCTGATGGACCACATGAAGCGCCGCACCGTCCGTCTGGACAAAGTGGAAACTGTGGTGCTGGACGAGGCCGACCGCATGCTGGACATGGGTTTTGTGCGCGATGTGACACATATTCTGGATAAGATGCCTCAGCGCAAAAATCTGGGTATGTTCTCTGCCACTATTTCCCGGGAAGTTATGGACATTTCTTGGGTATATCAGCGTGACCCTGTGGAAATTACAGTCCGCGCCGATGAGCAGAACAAGCCCGACATCAAGCAGTACCGCATCCATCTGCCGGGCCGCAATGAAAAAATGGATGCTATGGAACGTATACTCATTGCCGAGGGCTACGATCGCGCCATCGTGTTCTGCAACACCAAGAACATGACCGACCGCTTAGCCGGTCTGCTGAAAATGCGCGGCTTTTCCGCCCAGTGCATTCACGGCGACATTGCGCAGAAGGTTCGCGAAAGAACTCTGCAGGCATTCCGTGATGGCAAGATGACGGTTCTGGTGGCCACCGATGTAGCAGCACGCGGACTGGATATCGACGATGTGGATGCCGTATTCAACTATGATGTACCTGATGAGATCGAATATTACATCCACCGCATTGGCCGTACCGGCCGTGCCAAGCGCCACGGCGTTGCCTATTCACTGGTCTCTACCGTGACCGAGGGACTGCGGTTGGACGACATCGCAAAAATTACCGGCGCTGACATTGAGGCATTGAAATTTGATGAGGACGGGTGCCTGGTTCCCCTGAACGAAGCCAACTGAACCAATTATAACAAAGGGAGGATGCCACATGAACGAACCGAAGAAACTTTACCGACTGGATAAGGGTATTTTGGCCGGCGTGTGCGGCGGGATTGCGGAATATCTAAACCTCGATCCTAACGTTGTACGTCTGATTACTGTCATTCTCTGCTTTGCTGCAGGCTTGAGTGTCTGGGTCTATATTATTGCTGCCCTCATCCTGCCCAAGAAGAGCGATATTTACCCCGAACTGTAATGGTTTGCCCCCGTCCGATGGACGGGGGCAGCGTTTTACCAAGGAGGCTCTTTATGATCGAACTGCGCAAATCCACGCCGGAAGAAGTCCCCGAGCTGCAGGAATTGTTTCAGCTCTGCTTTGGAGACGGCCCCGAGGTTTCCGGTTTATACTTCAATAATTTTTATCACCCGGATGAGTTTCTGGTCCTGCGTGAAGATGGTGCCCTGCGTGCTATGGCCGGTGTGCTGAATTTGACGCTAACAGAACCGGACGGTAAATCCGTGAAAGCCGCTTACCTCTATGGCATGGGAACTCACCCGGAACATCAGGGCAAAGGGTTCGCTGCCCAACTGCTTAACTACGCCGACTTTTACCTGCACGGGAAGCGGGATTGTCTGGTCACTATGCCCGCCACCCCTGAATTGCATTCCTTTTACGCCAAGTTTGGCTTTGCCGAATGCTTTCCGTTGCTGGAAGGCGAGGTCATTCCCCGTACGCCCCTGGACGGCGAAACTTCTCTGCCCCTGGATGCCGCTGCATATGAAACTTTGCGCGAGCAGCTTCTTGCCGGATATCATCACGTAACTTACGGTGCACTGACCGGACTTCAGCAGCGCCTTTGTACCTTTTCCGGCGGCAGTCTGCTGTCCCTCAAGGTCAACGGTATCCTCGGCTGTGCCGCCGTAGAGCAGTGGGGCGATACTGCCTTGGTTAAGGAACTGCTGATTGCTCCGGAGGGACTGGAAGGCGCACTTGCTTTGATCGCAGAGTCTGTCTATGCCAAGCAATTCATCCTCCGCCGCCCTGCCTTCTGGCCAAATGAGAATTTATCGAAACGGGACTTTGGTATGATTAAATGGTATGATCCCATTGCCGCCAAGCGTTGGCAAGGGGCCTGCACCCCTTATTTGGGACTGGCCTTTGATTAATTTTGCATTCAGGCATTGCAAAACGCAATACAAGAAATAAAAAGTATAAATTTGACAAATGTTAGTGCGTATTATAGAATTAAAAAACAAAATACTAAGTAAAGTCAGACCCCCGGAACAATCCCGGGGGTCTGATCTTATCGAGGGCACATGGAGGAATACGCATGGAACATAAAAAGAATGCTAAATTCGCCAGTCGCTGGGGATTTATCCTCGCAGCGGTTGGTTCGGCGGTTGGCATGGCCAACGTATGGAGCTTTCCCGCAAAAATGGGTGCTTATGGCGGCGGAGCATTCTTGGTGGCCTATTTGATTTTTGTGGCACTGTTCAGTGCGGTGGGCCTTTCGGCGGAATATGCCATCGGACGCCGTTCCCGCACCGGCACCCTTGGCTCCTATCGTGCCGCCTGGGCAACCCGCAGCCAGAAACTGGGCCGCGCCGGCGGTATTCTCGGTTGCCTTCCTTTGGCAGGCTCCATGTGTATTGCCATCGGTTACGCCGTTATCATCGCGTACGTACTCAAAGCGCTTTTTGACTCCCTGACCGGCACCGTCATGACCGTTGATACCTCGGCTTGGTTCGGCGCCTTCTCCGGAACGGACTACTCCGTGGTTCCTTTCCACATCATTGTGGTCGTAGGAACCCTGCTGACCCTGCTGCTAGGCGCCAAAAGCATTGAAAAGAGCAACAAGATTATGATGCCGGTGTTCTTCATCGTCTTTATCATTCTGGCCATCCGCGTAGCCTTTCTTCCCGGCGCCGTAGAGGGTTACAAGTTCATGTTCACTCCCGACTGGAGCGCACTGAAAGACCCCATGGTGTGGGTCTGGGCCATGGGACAGGCATTTTTCTCCCTGTCCGTTACCGGCAGCGGCATGATCGTCTATGGCGCCTATCTGGACGACGGGGAAGACGTCGTCCATGTGGCGGTTCGTACCGCCGTGTTTGACACCATCGCCGCTCTGGTAGCCGCACTGGTCATTATCCCCGCCTGCTACGCCTACGGTCTGGACGTGGGCGCTGGTCCATCTCTGTTATTTGTTACGCTGCCCCGCATTTTGCAGGATATCCCGTTTGGTCAAATCTTTGCCATTATTCTGTATGCCGCCATGGTATTTGCAGGTGTCACCTCTCTGCAGAACATGTTTGAGGCGGTCGGTGAGTCTTTACAGCACAAATTCCCCAAGCTGAGCCGCAATGTAGTTTTGATCCTGTTGGGCGTTATTTGTCTGGGCTTTGGTCTGAACATGGAACCCATCAGCAAGTGGGGCCCGTGGATGGATATCGTGTCCATCTATATTATCCCCATCGGCGCTACTCTGGGTGCTTTGACCTGGTTCTGGATCATGAAGAAGGACGACCTTTTGGACGAGATCAACAAGAGTGCTGCCCGCGCACATGGCAAGCTCTGGTACTACATGGGCCGTTTTGTTTACGTGCCTTGTGCCTTGATTCTCTGCTGTGTGGCACTGTTTATGCAGATTGCGTTCTAACCCATTTCCAAATTATAAAAAACCAGCCGTTTTCAAAATTGAAAACGGCTGGTTTTTTATGCTCGCTTAAATTGCTTTTCCAACATGGCTTTGGTCAATTCAATGGCAACCGGGCGGCCGTGAGGACAGTATTTTACC
>CAZDXX010000048.1:0-9606 GCA_964509595.1 uncultured Oscillospiraceae bacterium | reverse complement strand
GGCAGACGAGATTTTTTCATTTTGAATTCAATTAAGTTAAGAAACGCGGTACTCAGGAATCGCCAAACGAGTGAGCAGAACAAGCGCTTCACCGCGGCTGATAAGTCCATCCGGGTTAAAGTAGGTGCCATCTTCTTTCTCAACACCAGTCAGAATACCGGAACAGCACATAACATATGCTGCAACAGGATCACTAATTTCATCGACATCTACAAAAGAAACCGACTGATTCAGCGCCTGCAGTTTCATATCAGTAGGAATGCATGCGTACAGCAGAGATACAAACTGATCACGTGTGGTCTTAGCAGAGTAATCCAAATCAGAGGTCAGAATCTTATTTTCCTTCAGATAGGTCACATAGGGATCATACCAGTTTGCTGCACCCGTGGTGTCAAACTCCACGCCACCGACCGTCAGTAGACTATGTACGCGAGCCGCAAAGGTCACAGACTCTGCCAGAGTCAGAGCGCCATTGTAGTTCACATTCGAACCGCTTGAAGCTAAGCCCAGCTGTTCCGCAGCTTCGACATAATTTGCCATCCAGGTTGCAGGCTGGTGGACAACTTCCGAATTCAATGCATCGTTGGCCTCATAAATCCAGACTTTTTTGTATAATTCGTTGCACCGGGCGGCAAAATTGCTGTATGTAGTGTAGCGCAGCAAAATGCGAGGGTTCTGATCACCTGCGTAATCCAGATAATAGAAACCGTCCTCATTGCCGGAAATAAAAGTAACAGAATGCTTGCTGTCCACACGGACATGCTCACCGGCCTGGGCGTACTGCATCAAGAAGTTCTTCAAACCGTCTGCCGTAATTCGGCCGGCACGCTCGTTCAGATCGCGTCGAACACCCTGCTCGCCGTAAATTACCTGAACTGCAAACTTGCAGTAGGCAAAACATCCAGTAGCACTGACCACCTGATAGTAGGTACCATCAGAAACAGCCTTGCCGGCCCAATACCCCTGGGCATTGGTGTAGGGGAAACGGCCGCCGTAAATAGCGGAAAAATCGCTTCGATACAGAAGATGCTCGATATAGCCTCGAACAGTAGCCGAATCGGTGTTGACGAAATTCTGCTCGGAAATCGCATCCAGCATAACAGCGATTTCCAGCTTGTCATCTGCATCCAAAACATAATCATAAAGCTGGCGGGCAGAAGCGGCGGGCAGCAAAGAAATTGTTAACACTAACGCCAGCATAACACCGGCAAATCGCTTGAACAAGTGCACTGGGGGGTTCCTCCTCGTGTTGTTTCTGCTTTGTAACCAAGTATACTACAGCTCTGTTACATTTTCAACACTTTTTGTTACTTTTTTGTAATTTTTTATAAAATCCTTTAATCCGATTTTAAAAATTATATTTAATAATTTCGGTATTGCTATTTTGTAATGTTTGTTGTAAAATAAGTATGGTGATCAATATGGACGAAATCCTCTACCGCCCCCAAAATTCTGTATTTCAAACGAATATCAAATCTCGACGCCGCATGCCAAAAGAAAAGGGACGCAACCCTTACGATGGCTTGCGTCCTTGGTCCGCTATCACACATGGTGCAGGAGCCTTATTAGCTGTTCTGGGCATTGTGCTTCTCCTGATTCGAACTTGGCAGCTTCACGGTTCTGCGTGGCATTATGTAACTTTTTCGATTTATGGTGCAAGCATGATTATGCTGTACACAGCCAGTACCTTATACCATTGTGTCAACACATCAGTAACGGGTCGAATTGCCCTGCGAAAACTTGACCATACCTCCATTTATCTTCTCATTGCAGGCACCTACACTCCCATATGTCTGGTTTCCTTGCGCGGTCCCTGGGGCTGGACATTGTTCGGTATCATTTGGGGTTTGGCATTGCTGGGATTGGCCATGACGATGTTGTGGATCAACGCACCGCGCTGGATTACGGCGGGCATCTATATTTTTATGGGTTGGCTGGCCATCATCGCCATTTACCCGTTGGCCCAGGTATTGTCCTTCAAAGGACTCTTCTGGCTGCTCCTTGGCGGTGTGATGTACACCATTGGCGGCGTACTCTACGCTCTGAAATGGCCGGGTCGCAACAATCCTAAATTTGGTTGTCACGAGATCTTTCATGTATTTATTATTTTGGGCAGTATCTGCCACTATTTGCTGATGTACCGTGTAATTATCTGATTGTTGCGCGAAAAAACTCCATTGGAACCAATCATGGCTCCAATGGAGTTTTGCATGTAACGGAATAATCAGCCGCGGTATTCCTTCATCAACTTCTCAAACGCGGGCAAGGAACGCTCAATACGCTCAGTGGGAACGCAGAAAGACAAGCGCACGTGGCCAGGGCATCCGAAACCGCTGCCGGGTACCAGGAGCAGATTATGCTTCTTGGCTCGCTCGGAGAAGGCCATATCGTCGGGCTCCAGGGTGCGAGGGAACAGATAGAATGTTCCGCCCGGCTCCACGCAGTGGTACCCCATCTCGCGCAGACTCTTGACCAGCAGTTCCTTGTTGCGTTTATAGACAGACAAATCAGAGGTCTGACCATCGCAGCGCGCAATCAGATGCTGGAAAAAAGAAGGCGCGCAGACATAACCAAGCTTTCTGCCAGCGCCGGCCACAGCCGCATAGACATTATCATGATCCTCCACAGTGGGGGGCACCAACACGTAACCGATACGTTCACCGGGCAGAGACAAAGCCTTACTATAGGAATAGCACACTAACGTGTTCTCGTAGTAATCAGGCAGCCAAGGCAGCTCCACATCGTAAACGATTTCACGATAAGGCTCGTCAGAAATCAAATAGATGGGATGCCCGTACTGTGCGGACTTGGCGCGCAGAATCTCGCCCAAACGCTTCACGGTCTCGGCAGAATAAACCGCACCGCAAGGATTGTTGGGGGAATTGACAATTACTCCCTTGGTATGCTCGTTGATGGCAGCCTCAAATGCATCAAAGTCAATTTGGAAGGCTTCGATCTCAGCCGGAATTACTACAAATTTTGCGCCCGCACCTCTTACAAACACACCGTACTCAGGGAAATAGGGCGCAAAGCAGATAAACTCATCACCCGGGCAGGTCATACCATGGAAGCAGCAGCACAGGGCGGCGGCAGCGCCCACAGTCATATAGAAATGCTCCGGCTTATATTCGGTGTTGTACCGCTTGTTCAGATTCTCAGCGATGACCTGACGCACGGTGGCATCACCCTGCGCACTGGTATATCCATGCAGGAACATGGGATCTCCATCCAGCAGCTCCTTGCCAATGTCGGCTACACTCTGGGGTGGCGGCACACTGGGATTGCCGATAGAAAAGTCAAATACGTTTTCCGCACCTACTTCAGCAGCACGGATCTTGCCGAACTCAAACAACTCGCGAATCACACTGCGATTAGTACCCAGCTGGACAGCTTCTTGGGACAGCATAGGACAAGACTCCTTTTCTAAAACTTAATAAGTATGATCACAGATTTCCTCGATCTTTGCTTTCAAAATCTTCAAATCCACAAAAGCATCAGGCTTACGCCGAGGGTCACGCAGAAGGGCAGCCGGATGGAGCATAGCCATCATCCACACGCCGTTCTTCTCAAACCACTGACCGTGTTCCTTTGTGATCTTAAAATCTTCCTTAATTATTCGCATAGCAGCCACACGACCCAGACAAACAATGATTTTGGGGCGAATCAAAGCTACTTGGTTGCGCAAATAATCGATACAGGCATCCTGTTCGGTGTTCAGCGGGTCGCGGTTTCCGGGCGGACGGCATTTCACCATGTTTCCGATGTAGATATTTGATTTGCGGTCCAGGTCAATGATGGAGAGCATCTCGTCCAAGAGTTTACCCGCACGGCCCACAAAAGGTTCGCCGCTCAGGTCTTCCTGCTCCCCAGGACCTTCTCCGATGAACATAACCTCAGCCTTGGGGTTGCCCACACCAAATACTACATTGGTACGCGTATCGGCCAGAGCACATTTTCGGCAGGACTTACACTGTTTCTCCAAACTCTCCCAGTCCAGCATCACAAATTCCCCCTCTCACCAGTTTATCGCACTAAAGTGGTTTGATTATAGCACACTCTGTCATAAATTGCAAAAAAATATACAGAAATCCCTTGCCTTTTACGCAGCGCATAACTTGTTCTATTGCTGTCAGGGGTTGCACGGGCCAGAGTTCTTCCCACTCACCATTGAAGAATACCTTCCCCTTACCCGACAGAACATACATGATTTCGCAGCTGGTCTCATGAGTATGGATTTCGATGGATATCCCGGGTTTTCGCCGCCTCAACATAATTTTCCGTTCTCATCCACAAACAAACGTGCATTCGTTTCTTTTCCTCCACCGCAAAACTGTGGAAGCACTGTTTCTTGCATCGCTTTAAAATTGATCACCATTTGAACTGCCGCTATTCTTTCACTTACTCAACTGGACGAATCTCAAGTTCGACTCCTCCGTCCCAAATTTCAATTATACCGTAAGTCGCCGGAGCATAGCGTCCCCCCACGGTTCCGGGGTTCATGACCCACATCCCCTGATCCTGTCGGCAAACCGCTATGTGGGTGTGTCCGTAAAGCAAGATATGTGCGCCATTCTCTCTGCCAATCTCCAAAGCCAACGTCATTCCGGATTTGACTCGCCACTGATGGCCGTGAGCCAGCAGAATCTTCCACCCTTCCTTCTCCAGAAGCAGTTTGCCATTTTTCCCGAAACCATCATCACAGTTGCCGGGCACCATATACATGGGTATTTGCGGGTATGCGCAATTCAAAGTCTCCGCGTCTCGCCAACAGTCACCCAGATGAATGATCTCATCAGGCATTTCTTTTTCCACGATATCAATCATGTCGGCGACCTCGCCGTGGGAATCCGATAAAATAAGCAGTTTGATGGTAGTCACCTTCTCAAATTTGTTTCATACAATAGACTGAATATCAACTTCACACGGAGGTAGCACTATGAACCAAAAGCACCCCAATTTGAATGAGGTACTGACATCGCCCGAGACTGCCAATCTTCTAAAAAACAAACAGGCCATCGAGTCCCTGATGAAATCCGGTGAGGCACAGCAATTGATGGAGATGCTGAACCAAAATGCCGGCAGCGGATTAAAAGATGCTGCGCAATCCGCAATGAAGGGCGACACCACTCAGCTGATGGGTCTGGTGCAAGGGCTTATGAAAGACCCCAAAAGCGCTAAATTGGTGGAAGAACTCAACAAAAAAATCAAGTAATTGACCCTATGCTGAGAGGAGGTGCAGGACTTTGAGTGATTTCGAGGACAAATTGCAATCCATTTTGAGCAACCCAGAGGCCATGGGGCAAATCATGTCCCTCGCTCAGTCCATCACCGGAGGCTCTCAGGAATCTGAAGATGCTCCGGAGCCGGAAGAGTTTTCTTCTTCGACTTCAGACAGGCAATCATCAGGCGATCTGTTTTCCATGTTGGAAAATCTGGATCCACGACTATTGCAAATCGGGATGCGTTTGATATCTGAGTACAACTCCAACGATGACCAGAAGAGAGCGCTTCTAGTCGCCCTGCAGCCCTTCATTCAGAAAAAACGCTATGCCAAAGTAGATAAGGCTATTCAAATCGCCAAACTGGCTCACGTAATTCGAGTCGCGCTGGATACCTTCCGAAAGGGGGATGAACTCGATGTATAACCGATATATCCCCAATGACACATTCTATGAGCGGATACCGGACCATGATTCCACATCCCGTATATCCGGCCCTTTTCGCCAGGAAACACACCGCCCGCCCCCACCGTCATCCTCCAAAGGGCCAAATCCTCTTGAGGGCATTACCGGCAAACTGGGCGGGCTGCTGAAAAATTTTCATCTGGAAAGTTTGGACAGCGGAGATATCCTGCTTGTCCTCATTCTGATTTTTTTATTTCTGGAAAGCGACGACAATTTGGAGCTTGTCATCACGTTGGGACTTCTGCTCTTATTCGGGCTTTTCGGAAATGATGAGAAAAATGAGGATTAGTCCTCTCCCACCGTGTGGAGCACTTGCCCGTCCGGCAGCACAAAGCTACTGTCCAGTGGTGCCGGACTTTCTGTTGACAACGCAGTCATACGGTAAACCAACTGCTCACCTTTGATTCGCTCAGCTGCCACCAAAAGGCCGTCCGAAACCGAGATCCAATACCGCTCACTGCTGCCCAGTTCTTTCTGCTCTACTTCTACGTAAATGCAAACAATTGTATCGTATTTTTCGTAACCGGTAGCAACAATATCCCTCTGCGACAATTCCAGTACATCCTCATAGGTCGGGATGTGCTGAACCAAGTCAGAAATTACTTCATCCGCAGGGAAGGAAATCGCCGTATCTTCTCCTTCATACCAAAGCCAGCGGGTACCGTCCCCCACCAGATTGTGCTGTACTCTCCCATTGGGAGAAGTCACAATGGTACGGGTCCAATCGTCATCCACCCATACCTCTGCCGTGGTAACGGCCGGTTCATCATCGTTTGCCCACAATTCGATGTTGATTTCGCGGTGATAAGACTGCGAACGGACCAGCGTCGCAATGACTCCCTGCACCGTTTCCGGAGTCACTTCCACGCGCATTACTTCTCCGCCAGAAGCATCGTCAATCCCCAACGAATCATTTCCCAGTCCATCCGACAAATCAGGCAGCTGGATTTGATATTCTTCCCGATCAAAGAGATTCATGGCAAAGCTGGAAAACACCGCCACCACGATGATCGAAGCAATCAACACCGCAAACACGGTTCGCTTTTTTCGTTCCAACGCTTTGCCCCCTCTCTACACTCAGATTCCGAAACTCTCCGGAGCTGTGCTGCGCAGTCCGAAATAATGCTCAATGCAGTCCACGATGCGCCGGCAGGCATGCCCATCACCATAAGGATTCACTGCATGAGCCATATCTGCATAGGCCCCAGGACATTCAATCAATTCCGCAGCCAGCTTTACAATCTGCTCTGTTTCCGTACCAGCCAGCTTTACGGTTCCAGCTGCAACTGCCTCAGGCCGCTCAGTTTCGCGCCGCAGGACAAGCACCGGCTTGCCAAGCGCAGGCGCCTCTTCCTGAAGACCGCCGGAGTCAGTCATAACCAAATAGCACCGTGCCATCAGATTATGCATTTCTTCCACATCCAAAGGCTCAATCAAATGGATGCGTTCGTGCCCGGACAGATACTGCTGAGCCGCTTTGCGCACGACCGGAGACAAATGAACCGGATAAACCAATTCTACATCTTTGTAGGTTTCCGCCACCTGGCGCAATGCTGTCATGATGCGTGCCATGGGTTCGCCGTAGTTCTCACGGCGGTGGCACGTCACCAGAATAACCTTCTTTTTCTCATAGTCCAGTTCGTTGAGCAATTCAACCGAGAAGTGGTGATCCGTTTCCACCGTGGTTTTCAATGCATCAATCACGGTATTACCAGTCAAATAAACTCCCTCGGTAATACCTTCCTTTGCCAGGTTATCCCGATTGGACGTGGTGGGACAAAAATGCAAATCGGCGATATGACCCACCATGGTACGGTTGATTTCTTCCGGGAACGGAGAATACTTGTCACCGGTACGCAAACCAGCTTCCACATGCCCCACCGGTATCTGGTGGTAAAAGGCGGCCAAAGCGCCGGCGAAAGTGGTTGAAGTATCTCCATGGACCAAAATCAGATCCGGTTTCGCCTGAGCCAACACATCCTCCATACCCAGCAAGCACTTGCTGGTAATGGTGGACAAGGTCTGTCCCGGCTCCATGATATTCAAATCAAACTGCGGCTCAATGCCGAAAATGTCCAACACGGAATCCAACATTTCGCGGTGCTGGGCCGTTACACAGCAAATACTCTCCAGACCGGATCGTGCTTCCAATTCTTTGACCAGCGGAGCCATTTTGATGGCTTCCGGCCGAGTCCCGAAAATCGTCATGATTTTCTTCTCACTCATCCCGGTCTGCCTCCTTATCGTCTGTTTTCTTTCTCCCGCTATTGCCAAAGAAAACACGTGCAGACACACCACCTGCCGCACAAAGCGCCAACAGCAACAGCATGGCCTTGAGCGGGCCGCTTGTAGTCAACACCACAGCAGAAAGGCCCAAAATCGCACTAATCACATAAAGCACAGCTACAGCCTGCTTCTGGGAAAAACCCATATCGATCAGTCTGTGATGCACATGACTGCGATCCGGACTCATGGGACTCTGGCCATGGGCAATGCGACGAATAAAGGCAAACGCCGTGTCAAAGATAGGTAACGCAAGCATCAGGAAGGGTGCCACAAAGGAAATAACGCTGTACATCTTGAACATACCCTGGATGGATACCACCGCCAAAACATAACCCAAGAAGGTGGATCCGGTATCGCCCATAAAGATTTTTGCCGGGTTCAGGTTAAATGGCAAAAAACCAATGCAGGCACCCGCCAGTGCTGCCAGCAGGATCGCTACATCGCCTTCCCCCAGTACCAACGCGATGACCAACATGCACATGGAACTGATTGTAGACACACCACAAGCCAGGCCGTCCAAACCATCAATCAAATTCACAGCATTCGTGATGGCCACGATCCAGATGATCGTAATTGGCCATCCCAGCCAACCGAGTTCCCAATAAGGATTGCTGGAAAAAATGTTTGGATTGGACAATACTTCGATAATATTTCCGCATGCAACTGCAATCACGGCAGCAATAATCTGCACCACAAACTTGAATTTGGCAGGCAGAGAATAAATATCATCAAAAATGCCCAGTATCACAATGATAACTGCACCCAATAGCATGCCGCGCACTTGGGTTGTCAGTTCAGCAAATAACAGGACAGTCAGCAGAAAGCCAAAAAAGATTGCCAAGCCACCCATGCGAGGAATGGGGTGGTCATGCATTCGCCTGGCATCCTTCGGTACGTCAATGGCTCCCATCTTGTGCGCCAACATACGCACTACAGGAGTGGTCAGGAACGACACAACACCCGCCACGACCAGTGCAGCCACGACAAACCCAATCAGCCGGAGTTCTACGTTCATCAACATAAATCCGAGACTCCTTTATCGGGCAAGAAAGCCCACCTTTTTATAAACCTTGCGCATGGTCTTTTCTGCAACATAGGAAGCCTTTTCTGCGCCGGTGCGGTATACACCTTCCAGATAACCCTTGTCAGCCAGCAGACGCTCGGTTTCCTCTCGAATGGGGCGCAGAGTCTCCACAACTGCCTCACCTACAACAGGCTTAAAGGCACCATAACCCTTTCCGGCAAACTCATTTTCAATCTCTTCAAAGGTCTTTCCGGTACAGGCAGAGTAGATGGACATCAAATTGGCCACGCCGGGCTTTTCCTGGGGTGCGTAACGGATGCAGTTTTCCGTATCACTGTCGGTAACTGCACGCTTGAACTTGCGCATAATATCCTCAGGCTTCTCCATCATGAACACGCAGCCTTCAGGCATGGATTTACTCATCTTGCTGTCCGGTGCGTTCAGGCTCATAACACGGGCACCGGTCTTGGGAATATAGGGTTCCGGAATCTTGAATACGTCACCATAAATGCTGTTAAAGCGCTGTGCCACATCGCGGGTCAGCTCACAGTGCTGTTTCTGATCCTCGCCCACAGGAACGTAGTCCGGCTGATAGAGCAGAATGTCGGCTGC
>CAZDXX010000047.1:0-9702 GCA_964509595.1 uncultured Oscillospiraceae bacterium | reverse complement strand
CAAGAAAACGGTGACCTTGAAAGAGGTTGCCGTTTTTCTTTTGTCAGCAAACAACCTTTGCCTTCTGCAACAACGCATTGAACCGGGACCTCTGTTGTAGTATAATTGCAAAAAAGACCCTTGCATTACACACGATAATCTTAGGAGGTGGCCCCAATGGCCGGCAACGATATTCGATACATTGGCGTAAACGATCATGAGATTGATTTGTTTGAAGGCCAGTACCGTGTTCCTCATGGTATGGCATACAATTCCTACGCCATCGTGGATGAAAAAATCGCAATTATGGATACGGTAGATGCGCGTTTCACCCAGGTATGGCTCGACAGCATCCGCTCTGCACTTGATGGACGAAATCCGGACTACCTTATCGTCCAGCACATGGAGCCTGACCACTCCGGCAGCATTCTTCGGTTCATGGAAGCTTATCCCGACACGCAGATCGTGTCCTCCGGGCGCGCTTTTGTGATGATGAAGAACTTCTTTGGCACCGACTTCGCAGATCGTCAAATCACTGTCGGGGATGGCGGCACCTTATCTCTTGGCAAACATGAACTGTCCTTTGTCACCGCTCCCATGGTTCATTGGCCCGAGGTCATCATGACCTACGACAAAACGGACAAGGTATTGTTCTCTGCGGACGCATTCGGAACGTTCGGTGCGCTGGACGCAGAGGACGAGGATTGGATCACCGAAGCACGCCGTTATTACATTGGAATCGTTGGCAAATACGGCGCACCGGTGCAGGCTGTGCTGAAAAAAGCCGCCGGGCTGGACATCCAGACCATTTGCCCCCTGCACGGCCCGGTCCTTACGGAAAATCTGAGTTACTACATCGGCCTTTACCAAACATGGTCCACGTACGTTCCGGAAGAAGAGGGCATTGTGATTGCCTATACCTCCGTCTACGGGAACACGAAACAGGCTGTACTCCGGTTAGCTGAGAAACTGAAGCAGGAAAAGAGCCAGACGGTGGTCGTTTATGATTTGGCCCGGTGCGATATGGCGGCAGCCGTGGCGGATGCCTTCCGATACAGCAAGCTGGTTCTGGCCACGACCACCTATAACGGCGGCATTTTCCCCTTTATGCGCGAATTTATCCACCATCTGACCGAGCGGGGCTTTGCCAACCGGACGGTTGCCTTTATGGAAAACGGAAGCTGGGCACCGACTGCCGTTCGGGTCATGAAAACGATGCTGGAAAAGAGCAAAAACATTACCTATACGGATACGGCAGTCACCATTCATTCCGCGCTGAATGAAGACAGCGCCGCGCAGCTCACAGCACTTGCCGATGAACTGTGCAAGCTCCCCTGCGATGAGCAGAGCACCGTTTCCGACCAGACTCCCTGCGCCAGCAGAAAATTTGTCTGTAAAATCTGCGGTTATGTGTATGAGGGCGATACCCTTCCCGAGGATTATGTCTGTCCGCTCTGCAAACGCGGCGCTGAGGCTTTTGAGGAAATGCAATAACAAAGTACCCCAGTCTGGCTTGAGCAAAACCTCACTTCAGACTGGGGTATTTGGGTTACACGAGTTCCATTATAGATGATCTTCCGGGTCAATGCCAATGAGAAGAAAGTGGCTTCGCTTAACCTTCAGCAGCCCTTCTTTCCGCATCTTGCTCAACTCATTGGACATGGCGCTGCGGTCTACGCTCAGATAGTCCGCCAACTGCTGCCGGTTGAACGGGATGTCAAATTCCCGGCTGCCTTGCCGAACCGCCTGAAAGGAAAGATAACTGAGCAGTCTCCCCCGAATGGATTTGGAACTGGTGTGAAAGATACGCCTGGATAAATTCAGGTTCTTTTGGGCGGAGATCGCCAGCAGATTTCGGATCAGTTTATTATGAAAGCCGCAGGCATTCGAGCATATATTCAATATCCGGTTCGTATTCAGAAACAAAACTTCTGTAGCTTCTGCTGCAACAACACGGATCATCAGCGGCTCTCCGGGAACGCAGGCGTAGGTCTCCGCAAACACTTGTCCGGTACCCACGTTGTCCAAAATGCTTGTGTTTCCCCACACATCGTTGTTTTCAATGGAGACGCTGCCGGAGAGCACCAGCCCCATGGAAGTGACAACATCACCTGCATGATAAATCACATCTCCGCGCTGATACTGCCGCTTCTCTGCACTCAGGCAGTCCAGCATAGATTGGACTTCCTCCGGGGAGACCCCCCGAAACAGAACAGTCTTGGACAAAAAAAGATAATCCATTTTCGTCTCCTTTTGTTGTTATAACAACATACTTACTAATTAGATTGTATTATGATGACTACGAAAAAGTCAAGGGTACTATCCCCAATAAGACGATCACGCTGCGACGGCGAGGAGGAACCAATATGTTAAGAAGAATTATTAAAATCGATCCGGAAACATGCAACGGCTGCGGAGCCTGCGCCGCCGCCTGTCACGAGGGCGCGATCGAGATGGTTGACGGAAAGGCCGTGCTCACCCGCGAAGATTACTGCGACGGTTTGGGGGACTGTCTCCCGGCCTGTCCGGTCAACGCCATTACCTTTGAAGAGCGCGAGGCCCCTGCCTACAATGAAGAGGCAGTCCGTCAGGCTCAGATGCAAAAACAGGGTATTAAACTGCCCTGCGGCTGTCCCGGCTCCCAATCCAAGTCGATCAACCGCGCCCCCGCTCCCCACATCCAGGGCGAGGTAAGCAAGCCGCAGAGCCAGCTGCAGCAGTGGCCCGTACAGATCAAGCTGGTACCGGTGAACGCCCCCTACTTCGATCAGGCAAATTTACTGATCGCGGCAGACTGCACCGCCTATGCCTACGCAAACTTCCATAACGAGTTTATCCGCAACCGAATCACACTGATCGGATGCCCGAAGCTGGACGAAGGCGACTACACAGAGAAACTGACGGCGATCATTGCCAACAACAACATCAAGAGTGTAACGATCGTTCGTATGGAGGTCCCCTGCTGCGGCGGCATCGAAAACGCCGCCAAACGCGCGATTCAAGCCAGCGGGAAGTTCCTGCCCTGGCAGGTCGTGACGATCTCCACGGACGGCCGAATCAAAGAGGATTAATCACGCTTAGAAAACGGAAAACAAGTACCAAAGGACAGGGGCGAGCCCCTGTCCTTTCTGCTTATATGCGTTGTGTCGGAGGAGTCTGTATCAGACGACAGCGTCTTTCCTGATCCCACAAAATTTTCCACAAACATTTTTTGAGTTTAACAAAACGCAAACATTTTTTGAAAATTTCAAAAACAATCACCTCCTAAAATAAGCACATAAATCAAACAAAACGAGAGGTAAACGACTATGAATAAAAACGATCAGGAATTTTTGGTCCAGAAAATCCGCACCCAGTATACCGAAAAGGAACATACTCAGCTGGACGAACTGAAAGCGCTGGATCACAAAGTCAAAAAGCCCGCCAACGTGTTTGCTTACGTATTTGGTGCCATCAGCGCGATTATCATGGGCTGCGGCATGAGCCTTGTCATGACCGACATCGGCACTCAAATCGGCATGACCGAAACCATGATTCCCGGCATTATCATCGGCATCTTGGGTCTGGCTCTGGCAATCATAAACTACCCCATCTATAAGGGTATTCTGGCATCCCGCAAGAAAAAGTACGCAGATAAAATCATCGCACTCAGCGATAAATTGATGAACAAGTAAACGGAGGCAAATTGTCATGAACGAGTTTGAAAAAGAGAAGTTTACTAATCTGGAAAAGGTGCTTGAAAAAGGGGAAAACCTCCTGAAGAAGGCTTTCCAGGACATGAAGGAGAGCGCACAGGCACAGCACGAGGTCGATAAGGCCCAGTTTGAAGCCGTCAAGGCCGAGTCCAAAGCACAATTCGAAGAGGCAAAAGCCATGCGTGATCCCGAAAAACGCAAGGCCATGATGCAGGCCGAACGTGATGAACAGATCGCCGCCGCCAAGGCAAGAACTGCCGAGGCACAGGCTCGCATTGACGCGGCCACCGGCAAAAAGTAAATACAACGGGCGGGGCGCAGAACACTGCGCCTCGCTTTACTGATTTTCTGGGAGGAATTCATGTGAAGCGTCAATTGCGCTATGTGGCCAACGATAAAATCGTGGAAAAAGAAATCAATTATATTCCGGTTCGCTATATCATTGCCGTTCTCATCACAGTTTTGGAAGTGCTGGCCGTAATCGGCATTGTAGCGGCATTATGTTATTTTGTGCCCTATTTCTATCTTTTGGCATGGATGACCGAAATCGGCTGTGTGGTCAAAATCATCGCTTCCGATGACAATCCGGACTATAAAGTTCCCTGGCTTCTGTGTGTACTGCTCATCCCCATTGCCGGCTTCATGCTCTATTTCATGTTTTATTCCCGCACGTTGCAGCGTAAGTACATTCGCAGGCTGAATGAGTTGAAACGTCGCAGCTATGAAAAAGACCACAGCCAGCCGTTGGACGCTCTACGCAACGAAAACCCCGCAGCCGCCGCTCAGGCAAAAATGCTTTGCGACATCAGCGAAACGCACCTTTTTACCGACACCAAGCAGACCTATTTCCCTTTGGGCGAGGACATGTTTGCGGCCATGCTGGAAGATTTGCAGACAGCGCAGCGGTTTATCTACATGGAATACTTCATCATCGAAGAGGGCAAATTCTGGAACTCTATCTTACACATTCTGAAAGAGAAGGCTGCGGCCGGTGTGGACGTACGGGTACTCTATGACGATATTGGCTGCATGTCCACCTTACCCGGAGACTACTGCAAAACGCTGCGCTCCTGGGGCATCCAGGCAACCCCCTTCTCCAGACTGCGGGGCAACGCCGACAGCGAATTCAACAACCGCAGCCATCGCAAGATTCTGGTTATTGATGGCAAAGTCGGTTATACCGGGGGCGTTAATATCGCAGACGAGTATATCAACCAGGTGACCCGGTTCGGCCACTGGAAGGATACCGGTATCCGTCTGGAGGGCGAAGCCGTCTGGGAAATGACCAAGCTGTTTCTGGTGGACTTCGGCATCAATGTGCGCACGATGCCGGAAATCACAGCGGAGCTGTTTCCGGAGCAGCCCGACATTCAAGAACCGGGCTGGCTCATACCCTTTGGCGATGGCCCCAATCCCATTTACAAACGCCGCGTAGGCAAAAGTGTGATTCAAAATATTCTTGGCAGCGCCACCCGCTACGCCTGGATGACCAGTCCGTACCTTATTATCGACAACGATCTGTGTACCGATCTGGAAAATGCCGCCCTGCGGGGTGTGGATGTGCGAATCATTGTCCCTCACATTCCGGACAAGAAACTGGTTTTCGCCATGACCCGGAGTTTTTATCCCAGACTGATGGCTGCCGGTGTGAAAATTTACGAATACGAGCCGGGCTTTATCCACGCCAAGAGCTATCTGGCCGACGACGAGTACGCGATGATCGGTACCATCAACCTGGACTACCGCAGCCTTGTCCACCATTTTGAAAACGGCGTATGGATGTACCGCTGTGATTCCATCCAAGACCTGAAAGCCGATATGGAAGATACGCTCAGCAAAAGCATCCCGATCACTCCTGAAACGCTGAAAACCAACCTGCTCCAAAAAATAATCTGCGCGTTGGTTCGCATCTTTGCCCCCATGCTGTAAACGTCATTTCCTCCGCCCCTTGATTTCCGCTCTCCAAACCGTTACAATTTGCTTAACCATATTTCGGTATCGGAGCCATTTGCACCGATCCGAAGGATCGTGTAAAAAATCACACGATCCTTGAATTCAAGCCCATCACCTCGCCCTAACGGGCAACCGGCGATGATGGCAAAATCCCCCCTTTCGCCGGGAGAGTTTCATTTCTATTTGTGCCGCACATAGCGGCGGAATGGGTGATTTTTATGAAACAGCACTCCATCCCCACTCCGGTTCTTGCCGTTTTTTTGGCGGCAGAGGGTATTCTTTATACGGCGTTTCTGGCTTTGGATCTGCTCGGCCGGAGCAGTGAAACCTACGGTCTGAAATATACAGGCATCCTGCTTTGCCTTATTTTTGCCCTTTTGTGCGCACGGTTGGGCGGTGACAAGCTGGTTGCGCCTGCATTGATGTTCACCGCCGCCGCGGATTGGTTCCTGCTCATTCAGAATGACCATCTGATGCTCGGCGTTGCTTTGTTTCTCTGCGTGCAGGCGCTGTATCTCCTTCGCATTCGCCGAGTAAGCGGACGTTTTGGCTGGGGCCTGCGCGGAACATTGGCCGCCGTTCTGCTTCTGGCCCTGTTCCCCCTGAACCTGGCCACACCGCTAAATCTGCTGGCTGTTTTTTACTTCTCCCAGCTTTTATCCAACACCCTTTTGGCCTGGCGCCACCCCGCCGCGCGTCAGTTCGCGCTGGGACTGACTCTATTCGTCGGGTGCGACATCTGTGTGGGCCTGTTTAACGCCATACCGCTCCCTTCCAACGTATTTTCAATCGTTTCCATTGGCATGTGGTTCTTTTACCTGCCTTCGCAGGTACTCATTGCTCTGTCGGCTATGCCCCACAAGGAGGCCTCCCATGAAAACAAGTAAACCGCTGACCGTTCTTCTGTCCATTCTCACTGCAGTGATTCTGCTGACTGCCGCCATCGCGGTGCCGATCCTGTGCCGCCCGTTCTATTACGCGCACATTGAGCCGTTGGGTCTGTGTGAGCAGACCGGACTGACCCGGGACGAGATCAAAACCGCCTTTGACGAGATGCTGGACTACTGTCTGGGTGCTGAGGAGTTTTCCACCGGCGTGCTGCGCTGGTCGGAAAGCGGAAAAAGCCATTTTACCGATGTGCGTGTGCTGTTCCTGTTGGATCTGCGGGTATTGGCCGCCGCTTTGATCGTGTGGATCATCGTCCGGATCATCTCCCACCTGTTCAAACGGCAGCCCGGCAGATTACTGGGCCGTGGGTACACCTTCTGGGCCGGGGCCGGGCTGGCCGCGGCGTTCGTGATCATCGGCGCACTGGCCGCCACCGATTTTGACCGCGCCTTTACGATTTTCCATGCCCTGTTCTTCCCCGGAAAGGACAACTGGCTGTTCAATCCCGCCGAGGATCAAATCATCAACATTCTGCCCCAAACCTTCTTTATGAACTGCGCCATCCTGATTTTAGTTATCCTGCTGATCGGCTGTCTGGCCCTCATTCTTTGCGATGTCCTCCCACGCCGCAAAAAGAAACCGGCGCAATCCGCTGCGTAATTTCGTTCCATGGAGGCCTTCCCAATGCCTGAACATATCCTTCTTATCATTGAGATCATCGGAACCATCGCTTTTGCTGTTTCCGGCGCGGAAGTCGGCCTGAAAAAAGGCATGGACATCTTTGGCGTTGCCATTTTGGGGCTGACCACCGCTGTGGGCGGCGGCGTCATCCGTGACCTGATTTTGGGCAACACGCCCCCGGCCACCTTCCGGCATCCGATTTACGCCGTGGTCGCCATCTGTGTGTCCATCATCATGTTCCTGCCCGCCGTACGCCGTTTTTTTGCCCGGCGCGAAAAACTCTATCACTACTCCATGCTGATCATGGACTCTCTGGGGCTCGGCATTTTTACTGTGGTGGGCATCCAGACTGCTTATAGTATGGACAGCGAATACGGCATCTTCCTGCTGATTTTCGTGGGTGTCATCACCGGCGTAGGCGGCGGCATTCTTCGCGATGTCATGTCCAGCAACACTCCCTACGTCTTTGTCAAACATTTTTATGCCACCGCTTCTTTGATCGGTGCATTGGTCAGCGCCATCATCTGGCCGTGGCTGGGCGATGCCTGGTCCATGGTCATCGGCGCCACACTGATTTTGACTTTGCGCCTTTTGGCCGCCCATTTCCGCTGGAGCCTGCCCAAGGCCGAAGTAAAGACCGAAGTGTGACCCAACCGAAGCGGAATGCCCATTGTCTTTTCCCGCTCGTTCTGCTACAATAACGTCGTAAAAACCGAATACGCATTGTCTGTTTTCCGACAGACCGAAAAGAGGATACTTATGCTGATCGTTTCCAAAAAGAAAATCCTGCTGGCCCGCATCTTCATGTGGGGCGGCATTGCCCTTGCCGCCGTTGGCGCGGTCATGACCTATATAGAAAGCACCGGAATGGAGTGCGTCTTTCTGATTGGTGCCGGTTTGATCATTAGCCTGCTGGCTTCTACGTTTATGAGCCGTATGTTCCGCTGCCCCAACTGCAAAAAGAACATACTGAGCAGTGATGTCAAAATCGACCTGCGCTCCACCGACTGCCCCAAATCCTGTCCCCACTGCGGCACACCTGTCCAGCTGCAGGATTGATCATCCGCTCTGTTTTACCAAAAAGACCTCCTGAAATCAGCCGTGATTTCAGGAGGTCTTTCATGTATGGAACTTTTCCCCTTAAGTATCGTCCAACCAGACAAAGGAGGTTGATTCCATGAAACGCAAAACCGGAATTTTGGCTCTGTTATTGAGTTTCTCTTTCCTGGCATCCTGCAGCGCACAGGGGCAGTCCTACTGTCCTCCGGCTGACGAAACATTGACCGGCACGGTCGTTGATGAATCTCCAATCACCCCAGATGACAGCAGCGTTCTTGTCACCAAACGGTTCCGCATTGTGGACGGAGCGGAGAGTGGAACTCTGATGCTGGCCGGTCTGGATGGCGGTGCCGGCGACATCTATCGTCTCAGCAGCACCCGTGAGGGCATTGAAATTTATCTGGACGGCGAGAAGGCCGATGCCTCCGCGTTGGAAGACGGTATGGCCATTCAAATCACCTGGGACGGCTTGGTCCTGGAAACCTACCCTGCCCAGATTCCCGGCACCCCCACCATTGAAGCCTGGTCCATCGGCAGTGAGGAAAACCCCGGCGGCACCTATTACGACCTGTGTGGTCTGTATTTGCAGGTGCTGAATGATTTGTGGGAAGTGGATCCCGCCCTGAATGAGAATAAGTCTATGATCGGACTGGATCTGACCCAGGCCCCCGGCGGCATGACCGACAGTGAAAAATCTGCCCTTGCGCATCGTTTCGGGGAATTGCACGGTGTGGAGGTCTACCTGACCACCTTCGAGCAACTGAAGGAAGAGGGCGCCCTGACCGAGCAGACGCTGGGCAACGGAAAGGCCTTCTATACCTGGGACGACGGCTGTCTGTTCTCCATCACACCTCACGAGGTCGATGAAGCGGAAATCTATTCTCTGCCCGTCCTCCGCTTTGACGCCGAGAAATATGTTGGCCCGCTGGCCGCTTATATTTTCTATGACTGCTCTGCCGTCTGGCCGGCATTCGGCACTTGGAGCGAGTACAACATCGGCAGCGAAATGATTGCCTGACCAACCGGCCGGCGGAACGGCGATCAGTTACGCCTCACGCCGGTATGCGAAGAAGATCAAACAGGCGTTAGGTTTGAACGAGGAGGGCAAACAATGAAAGCGAAAACGATACTGCGTATCATCAGTCTGCTCATGTTTATTGTTGCCGTAGTCTTTGTGTTCATTGCCATATCCTGCCCCACCTGCGGAAGTGTCTTCTACATCGGCAGCATCCGGATCGGCGCCGACGTGTGGAGGGTGTTTTATGCCATCTATGCCATTGTGATGGTCCTGTTGTTCCTCTCATCATTCTTTGTCAGAAAAAAGAAGTGATTTCTCGAAAACCGCTCATTTGGAGCGGTTTTCTTCTCGTTTGCCCCCTTGTAAAAAATAAATTTTACGATATAATATATAAATTAATGAATTCAAAACGTGTAGAGAGGAAGTAAC